>JBARBA010000680.1:0-9726 GCA_049792555.1 Anaerolineales bacterium | reverse complement strand
ACCATGGCCATCGAGATCGAGCGCACTGAAAACAATGCCTTGCTGACCAAGGATCCGCAATATGCCGATATTAAGGTCATCTTCTATATCAAAGTCAACCCAACCGTGGAGGGTATCATCGACGCTGCCCGCACCATTGGGGGCAAACAGGTCGATTCGAATGCGGTCAAGCAACTGGTGGATGCCAAACTGGACGGCGCGCTGCGCGACGTGGCCGCCTCGTTCACGCTGATGAGCCTGCACCAGGAGCGCGAGAAGTTCATCCAGGAAGTGCAGAGCCGTCTCAAAACCGATCTGGAAGAGAATGGCCTGGTATTGGAATCTGTTTCCATTCTGACGTTGCGGGCGGCCCGCCAGGGTTCCTTCGGCACGGACGATGTCTTTGGGGCGCAGGTGGCCCGCGCCAATGCGCAAGTCATCTCACAGGCCCTGCGCGAACGCAACGACATCGAACGCAAAGCCGAGGTGGAAATCAAACAGCGTGACACTGAAGCCGCCACATCGCGTCTCGATCTGGACCGGCAGCTTGCCCTGGCTACCGCCACTCAGGATCGCGAAGTCCGCACGATTAAAGCCACCGAAAAGGCAATGGCTGAACAGCGCGAGTTCGAAGAGAACCAGAAATCCGAAATGGCGCGCGTCTCGAAGGAACGCGCCGTGGCCCTGGCCGAAATCGAGCGCGACCAACAGCTCGCCATCCAAGGCGAGCGCAAACAGCAGGAAGTCATGTCCGCCGAAGTAGCCCGTCACCAGGCCATCGAACTGGCCGAACAACAGCGCCAGATTGTGATCTCGAATGAACAGAAAAAGCGCGAAGGCGCTGAAAAAGACCGGCTGGTCGTTTCGGCGCAGCGCGAAGAAGCTGCCCAGGCAGTCACCACCGTGCAAGCCACCCAGACCGCTCAACGCGAAGCCAAGATCAAGGTGATCGATGCCGAGCGTGAAGCCCAAAAGGCTATGATCGAGCAGAGAAACAACATCGAAATGGAAGCGCTGCGCAAACAACGCCAGGCCGAAGCGCAAGCCACGGCCCTCAAAGAAACGGCTTCGGCTGAAGCTGAAGCCGCCCTAAAACAGGCCGATACGCTGCGCATTCAAGCCCAGGCCGAAGTGGAAGCCGCCAAACTGCGCGCTGAAGGCGCCAAGGCAACTGCCTCCGCGACAGGCCTGGCCGAAGCGGATGTGCTCAGAGCCAAGGCAGATTCCGGAATGCGTGAAGCTGAAGCGGTGCGCGCCAAAGGTCTGGCCGAAGCGGATGCCGAAAAGGCCAAGGCTGAAGCTTTGGCTGCTTATGACGGCGTCGCCCAACGGGTGGAGGTGCTCAAGCTGCAGCTCGACGCCCAGGTACGCATCGAAATCGCCAAGGCCCAGGCCCTCGGTTCGGCCATGTCATCCATGAATATCAAGATGATCGGCGATCCGGTTGCGGCGGCCTCCTTGCTGCGCATGATAACCATGGCCGATGGGATGGGCGAAGTCTTGAATGCCACCCCTGAGCCTGTGCGCCAGATTGCGCAGCAGCTTGCCAACAAGCTGACAGACACCCCCAATAAACCTGCCGAACCTGAAAAATCACCGAATGCTGAAACGGCAGACCTGGCCAAACTGGTGCCCGAAATCGTCCAGATGATCGAAAAGAAACTCGACCTGGAAGCCATCAAGAGCGTCAGCGTCAAAGACGTGCTTGTGCAGCTTACCGAAAAAGCCACCAAAAAGGAAAAGCTGACCATCGAGAAGGCCCAGCAAGCCCTGGCCGTGATGCCCGTCCTGAATGACCTGCCTTTCGAAGAATTGTATCTGCGCGTGACGACCAATTAAAGTTTATGAAACTGACCGAGCGCATCCTTTTCCTGATCAAGGCCACCTGGAACGATCTTTTTGGCGAAGAACAACAAGCCGAAATCCACCAGGCGCTCTCCGGCGACGTGACGAGCAGCCGCCTGAACGGGCTGCTCGATGATGCGCAGCAGCATCTGGATGCCTTACGCCTGGAACTGGCGAATGCAGTCACCCGCCAAAAACACATTGTTCGCACCCGGCAGGAGGCGTTGGCGCAAGTTCAATCTCTTAATTCGGCCATTGATGAAGCGCTGAAAACCGGGCAGGGCGAAGAAGCGCGTACACTTTTGGAGCGGGCCAATCCGCTCCAAAAAGGGGCCGATGAGTTGGCTGAATTGGTGCGGATTTGCGAACAACATACGTCCGAAATTCGCGCAGCCGTGAACAGCCAGCAAGTACAGTTGGATTCCCTGCGACGGCGGGCCTTGTTGCTGGAAGACCACGAAAACAGTCTTGCCATGCTCACCGAACTGTTCGGCACACAGCAGAGCCTTACCCGCCAAACGGATATTTTGCAAAGCGAGCTGGCTGAATGGGGAGAGAAGATAGCCCAGCGCGAGGATAAACTGGCTGCGCGTCGCGAGTGGAGTAAATAAGATGGCTGTGACACAAGAACAACAACAAGCACTGGATGAGTTAATGAGTCACATGCGCAAACCAGCCGAACCGGATATACTCAAAACCTGGCTGGGGTTCTCGCGCGAAGAACTGCGCGAAAAAGTGCTCTCGCTTTTGGATCAAAAGAGCGACTATCAGCAGCACATCCTGGACTGGATCGAGTCCAACCCGATGGATGCCAGCCTGGAGATCATTGGCGCAGCGTCCTGGGCGTTTTATCTGGCTGAAAAAGATTTCAACCCAAGAATCAAAAGTTATGTCGATGCTTTTTACTACATCTCAACCTGCGCCTCGGTTGGGTATGCGGATATCTTTGCCGCGACCCAGGCGGGCCGGGCCATTGCGGCGCTGGTTATGATTATTGGCCCGGCGCTGACCGCTAACTCGCTCAATCGTCCCAAATCGAAACAACCCTAATCATAAGGAGAAAATAAAATGGCTACCCTGCTCGACAAAGTTTCCACCCTTGTTTCTGCAAACCTGCATGCCCTGGTTGACCAGGCTCTGAAAGCCAACAGCCTGGCCGTAATCGACCAGTATATCCGCCAGGTGGAAGATAACCTGGAAAACCTGGCGGATGCTGCCGCCACTGTCGGTGGCGAGATCAAGTCCCTGCGCCGCAAACTGGAAGAGCATCAAAAGAAAGCCAAAGACCTGGACCGGGCTGTGGACGCCTTCCTGGCCGAGAACAACGAAACCTCTGCGGCGGCCACCCAGAGCCAGCTTAACAGCACACAACAGTTGATCGAGACCTATACCCAGCAAATCGCCAACCAGGAAGCTGAATACCAGAAACTGCTGGATGCGAAAGTGAAGCTTGAAGCGCGTCTGGTAACGATGAAGCAGCAGCGCACCGAGTTGCACTCCCTGCTCGAACTGGCCAAAAGCAAAGAAGTCGTCGTGAAAACGGTCAAGAGTCTCGACGCTTTAATGGGCTCCGGCGATAGCGACGTCAGCCGCATTGCCCAAAGTATCTACGCGCGTCTGGATAAAGCCACGGCCGCCACTGAAATGCGCGCCGTGAGCCTGGACGAGCAGATCGATCAAGTGCTGGGGCGTGATCTGATCAACCAGCAACTGGCCGAACGCAAGAAAAGGCTGGCAGCGCAATAGGGCAGGAACAATAAGTAAAAAAACAGCCTGTGAATAGTTTCGGTGAGACCGCACTTAACTGTGGAGACCTTTTGAAGGCACAAAAAGAACGATTTGGACACGGATTACACGGAGTTACACGGATTCTGCTAGTACATGTGGGCGTAAACGAATGGTGAGTTCGTAGTAGCGACTTCAGTCGCTCACCCGGCCTAAAAGCGACTAAAGTCGCTACTACAAGCTTATGGGTTATTTAAGCCCAGGTGTACTAGTTTTTTAAGGGGGTTTTTTCCGTGTTCTCCCGTGTATTCCGTGTCCCGATTGCCCACCACGCTTAAGTGTGGTGACACCATAGTTTATTCACAGGCTGTTTTTTTTGTTTTAGCTCAACCTTCACTCACGCTTAAAGTAGAAGAAAATCAGCGCGCCACCCCCCAGAATCAACACGGCAGGCCAGATGTAAGCCGCTAACCCGGTTGTGGATGCACTGCCGATCAGCGCGCCAATCACCATCAAGACCACCGCCGGGATGTAGGCCCACTGGGTCTTGCCAAACGGATTGGGCAGCAAAGCCACCAGCAGGAAAGTCAGCCCCAGGCCCAGGAAAAACAGGCCGCCCGTGTCCATGCTACTGAAACTCTTTTCCACGATAGTGATGGCAGCCAACGTCAACAGCACGCCGCCGGGAATGATCCCCCACCAGCGCGCGCGGTCGGTCGCATAAATCGCAAAAAACGCAACGCCAATGGCCCCCAGGAAGAACGCGCCGCCCCAATCGAACACTGTCGACAAGAGCGCCGAGCCGCCAATGCCAACCATCACCATGCCGGGGATGATCGCCCACCACTGACCATGTGGATCGTTCAGGAAAATGCGGAAGAAATAAGCTGCGCCAAGCAAGAACAACACCCCCCAGAACAGGTCGGCTGCGCCATGCAAGATATTAAATTGTTCAAGCAAGAGCAAGCCGCCCAGCAAGACCAGCGCGCCGCCGAAAATCATGCGAGCATCAAAACGTCTCATTTTATTCTCCTCATGCGCCTGTTTACGAAACCTTGACTGTGTTCGCCCCGCCATTCAGGTTAATTTCCACCTTATTGGCGGCAGTGTCATAATCGGTTGACTGGTAGAAACTGCTATCCTGCATCACAAAGCGCGAAGGGTCCACATTCACCGATGAAGCGCCCTGCTGGAGATGCAAACGCGCGCCGACGCCTTGCGGCACGCTCAAATCCAGGGTTGCCGCCCCCGAATCAACGTCCAGCACGGTGTTCCCGGCGTTTGCCGGCAGTTTGACCTTTAACGTGCTCGCGCCCATATCCACTTTCATGCGGGTCACTTTAAGATCGGTCAGGTCAAAATCCAGGCTGCTCGCGCCGGCGTCCACGTCCAGGGTCAGGGGCACATCCTGGTTAAGCTGGAAGCGCCACACGCCGCTATCCGGGCCGATAAACGGGAAAAAGCTCGGGCCGGCCTCGATCTTCACTTCGAGCCTGTCGCCTGATAAACGGCTTTTCTTTTCCATCCCGGCGGCCTGCGTGCCGGTGACGGCCACGCCCGAAGGCGCACCGCCGCTGACCTGCACCGACCCCGCGCCCTGGTCAAAATCCAGGGCCATTTGCGCCGCGCCCTGCAAATCGATCGAAAACGTTTCCTCGCTCACGCTGCCCTGCCCGCGCGGTATCGCGCGCCCGAACAAAATCCACACGCCGAGCAGCATCAGGAAGACCGGCCAGAACCAGCCAAGCACATTCGAAATCAACCCGCTGGTCTGCAAAAAGAACAACAGGCCGAGTACGATCAAAACCACACCCCAGAAAATATTTCCGCGTCTCATCATTCACTCTCCTTTGTTTTTGCTTCCGCGCAAAAAGCCGCTGATCAAGATCCATACACCCAGCGCCACCAACAAGACCGCCGGGCCATAAGGGCCAAGCATATTCAGCTTGCCGAAAATTGCGGCAAAGACCACAAACAACACGGCGCTGATCGCCACCAGGTTCAACCCGGAACGCGCCTGATGCAAACTCCTGCTCAACAAGCCGCACACGATGGTTCCAACCCCCACAAAACCGGGGATCAGCGTCCACATATACGACCAGGACTGAAAATCTTCGGTCTTCATTTGGTAGTATAGAATACCGCCAATACCGGCCACAATCGCGGCAGGCACGGCCATCCCCGGCGCGCCGATCAGCAGGCCGATCAGCAAAATCAGCCCACCCACCGCCACAATGTTCAACGGCGGCTGCATGTACAAATCAATCCATTGACTCACCGCCGGGAATTGCCTGGAAGCGATGAATACGGCCCCAAGCAGGATCAGGATGACCCCCAGGGCAAGTTGACCACGATTTTTCATAAAACACTCCTTTAGAATATCGAAAGCTTCTTAATGTTATTCAAAGAATATTATAGTCACTTATTTAGAAAAGTCAATAATGTTTTTCGTATTATTAAGTTTTTGTTTCAAAACCTGTAATTCCTTCAAAAGAATATGCAAAAAAAGCGGGACTGCGCGTCTCGCTTACCCTGGCGGGCATTACATAATCATACGTCAAATATTACGATTTGTTTCAACGGCTTTTGAAATTATCGGGCGACCAACCCGGGCAGCGCAATCCACTCCCCGGCTTGTCCCGCGAGAGTCAGACTCCCGACCAGCTTGCCCCCGTCCATCAGGCGTTTGACTGCCCTGAGCGTGATCTCCGGCCCCCACCCGAAGAGTTTGACCAGGTCCTTGTGCTGCGCCGCCCCGACAGAGCGGAAATACAACCCTGTGAGTTTCTCCCGCGCTTCGGCCTCGCCAATGCCCCTGGCTTTTTCAGGAAGCTCCGGGAAGTGGCGCGCCGCAATGTCGTAGATAAAAGCATAATTCCACGACCCCGCCTGGGCCACCCCCACCGGCAAAATCTTGAAATCGGCTTGCAGCACTTCGAGCGCGTGATTGAACTCCACGTCGCTTTGCTTGCTGGTCAAGCGCGCCGCCTTGCGCAGGTCAATCGTATGCAGCGCGCCTTCTTTTAGTAGCGCCTCGTAAACCTGCTTGGCAGCCAACGTCAGGAGGCCCTGCTCATAGGCCAGCAGGTAATCTTCTTCGGGGGAACCGTAGTTTTCGGAGAGCGCGTAGAAATACGGCACCACATCCAGCGAGATAAAAGTCGCTTTGCGGCGCAAGATTTTGGCGTAATACCAGATGCGCTTGCCCAACGCGGCATCCTTCCAGCCCCAGGTGACGTGGCCCGGGTCGTCGTGGTGCGCGCCAACGGGCCGGTCGCCCGCCGCCGCCACCCACAGACTGGGCAGCGTGACGCCTTTAATCGGCCAGAAATAGGCAAAACCGCGCTCATTGACCCAATCCAGCGCACCTTCAGGGGTAACGATGCGCGGCGCGGGAGAAAAGCGAAAGGTTTGGGCGCGGTAGGCGGCGAGAAGTTCAGGGGAGAGTTGCATGGTTTGATCCGCAAAATATACGATGAGTTTAACAAAATTATAGCTTGTTTTTCCATTTGGAAACCAGGCGATGGAGACATTGTGGATAAACATCAGAATCAGCCATTGCTGCCTATTAGGTTGACTCGCCTGCCACGCGGCCCGTATAATGAGAGGATGATCTGTTACGACCTGTGCCTGACGTGGTCCTGGAAATGCGACGCCGATTTCGCGCGCCTGCTCGAAGCAGCCTGCCTGGCGCGCAGGCTCGCTTTTTTGCAAGTCACACCCGATTTACTGGATGAGGTTCTGGCATGGCTCACATCCGGCGGGATCGCCATCGGCGCGCACTTCGACTGCAGCGCGCACGACGCGCGTTTCGAACCGCTTTTCCGTTGGGCCAGGGAACAGCGCGTTTACCGCATCAACCCGCCCGAAGTGGGAGACTGGGCCGAAGACAAAGCCACCATGCACCTCGAGCTGATCAGCGCCGGGGTCTACACTCCCTACACCATCCTCCTGCCCCCGTTCAACGAACAGCCCGGCCTGCCGCCGGTTGACCTGCGCCCGCTCGGAGAGCGTTTCGTGATCAAGCCATCCTATGGCGGCGGCGGGGAAGGCGTCGTTTTGGATGCCACAACGTTTGAGCAGGCGCTCAAGGCGCGCCGCCAATTCCCGGAACTGAAATACCTGCTCCAGGAACAAATCCAGTCGCGTGAACTGAGTGGCCGTCAGGCCTGGTTCCGCGTCATTTTCTGCGCAGGACAAATCTATCCCTGCTGGTGGGACACATGCACGCACATCTACACCCCCGTCACAGCGGACGAGGAATCCCGCTTCGGGCTGGCCCCGCTGCAAGAGATCACCGCGCGCATTGCGCAGGTCTGCAAACTGGATTTCTTCTCGACCGAAATCGCCCACACACTCGACAGACGCTGGGTGGCAGTCGATTACGTCAACGACCATATCGACCTGCGCTTGCAGTCCAAAGCCGCGGACGGCGTACCCGATGAAATCCTGGCGCGCGTCGCCGCCGACCTGGTCGGGCTGGTGGCGCAGCAGCGTCCCCCACAAAAATAGCGGGGCAGACACACCGGGGTTGGGAAATCGTTTCTACAAAGTTGCGGTACCGTATCAATCATCGGTGGTTGAGTAGGCGGCGGCGCTATCCTGCCGCCGTACCGCGTAGTCCCCGGCAGGGGGAAACCACCTGTAACAACAATTCCTCCAAAATTTCGAGAAGATACGTCACAAGGACATCGGGGATATACGACTAAATCCATTCCATAAGTGACCGATTACGCCATATCGCCTATTGAATCCCCGTCCATCGACTGATAAAATCACAGACAAATCAAGTCAGGTTTATGCAGAATAGGAAATAACGAACATGAACACAACTGATACCCTCATTCCACTGGTTTGTTTATGTACCTCCGAGAGAGAGCCTTGCAGGTAACGTTGGTTTTTTGTAAACTTCAACCCAACGACCTGTGATCGCTCCTCTGTTTCCAAAACGATGGAGCGACCCTGAGACCAAATAAGCCCGGGAATCGCTCCGGGCTTTATTTATTCACTCAGGAGATTAACCCATGGCAACCGCCGCTTACGAACTCATAGAACCCAAACTCGATACCAGCCTGATCGTCCCCGAAGAATTCGAACAATTCCGCCACATGGTGCAGCAATACCGCTCCGGCAAAGTCGAGCCTGATCTCTTCCGCCGCTACCGCCTGCAAAACGGCATCTACGGCATCCGCAATGAAGTGGATATTCACATGATCCGCGTCAAGGTGCCCTTCGGACGCCTGACCGCCACCCAACTCGACGGGCTGGCCGACGTAATGGAGAACTTCTCCGACGGGCGCGGACACATCACCACCCGCCAGGATATCCAGTTTTACTGGATTCCGATCGAGCGCGTGCCCGATATGCTGGCGGAACTCGGCAAAGTGGGACTGACCAGCCGCGAGGCCTGCGGCAACGTCGTCCGCAACGTGACCGCCGACCCGTTGGCGGGCATTGCCACCGACGAATTCTTCGACATCCGCCCCTACGCCAATACCATCGTGCGCTTCCTGCTGCGCAACCCTATCGCCCAAAACCTGCCGCGCAAATTCAAAATTTCACTCTCCGGCTCAGACGCCGACCGCGCCTTTAGCGCCATGCACGACATCGGCATCCTTGCTGCCCTCAAGCAGGAAAACGGGCGCTACGTGCGCGGCTTCAAAGTCTACGTGGGCGGCGGCCTCGGCTCCAGCCCGCGCGCTGCATCGCTGATCGAAGACTTCACCAGCGAAGCCGACCTGCTGCCCACCGTCGAAGCGACCGTGCGCATCTTCGACCGCCTGGGCAACCGCCAGAACCGCTCGAAGGCGCGCATCAAGTTCCTCGTCGAGCAGATGGGCGTCGAAGCCTTCCGCGCGCTGGTCATCAAGGAACGTAACGTCCTGGGCCTGTTCCAGCCCACCGGCTACCCCGATTTCGACGCGCCGGAAGACCAGATCGGATGGGTCGACCGCCAACTGCCCCTCGTCCCACCGCAGGGCCGCATGAATATCCCGGAAGATGCCCAGTACGAACGCTGGCTGGCCGATAACGTTACCAAACAAAAACAGGCCGGTTTCGCCGCGGTACAGATTGCCGTCCCCGGCGGCGACCTGTGGTCCAGGCACTATCGCCGCCTGGCGGACATCGCCCGCCGCTTTGCCCAGGGCGAAATCTTTACCACCATCACCCAGAATC
>JBARBA010000679.1:0-10766 GCA_049792555.1 Anaerolineales bacterium | reverse complement strand
GCAGAATCCGTGTAACTCCGTGTAATCCGTGTCCAAATCGTTCTTTTTGTGCCTTCAAAAGGTCTCCACAGTTAAGTGCGGTCTCACCTTGATGTCAGTCGGGCAGGCTTTTCGGGATTTGGTCACTCTACAAGTTTGCCCGACTTCTTTTTTACATCATAACATTGTGGAGGATGGATGAACAGTGCCCGTCGTAATATAAATAGTGGTATGTTGTCATAAATAAGTTACTTATGTCACTTTGCATCCCCTCCGATAACAGATATAGTTAAGTGGAGGTTCGAAACCCAAAAAGATAAGGAGTAGAACATGCCAAGAAATCATCAATCGTCCAAAGCTGCGCGGCAGCAGAGAGCTAAAGCAGCAGCACGGCCAAAACCGGTCTGGTTGTGGGGCGTCCTGGGGGTCGTGGTTGTCATTGCCATTGCCTTGATCGTGTTCCAGTCTGCGTCGCATTCTCCCACCGAGATTACAGCCGCCCAGGCCTACCAGAAATACCAACAGGGCATATTCTTTCTGGATGTGCGCACGCAGATCGAATGGGACCGGGGGCATCTCAATAAAAGCACGCTTATCCCGTTGGATCAATTGCCGAACCGCCTGTCTGATGTGCCCAAAGATCGGGATGTGGTGGTTATCTGCCAGTCGGGGTTGCGCTCCAAAAACGCCGTGACCCTCCTGAGGAATGCCGGGTACACTCACGTTGTCAGCATGACCGGCGGGCTGAATGCCTGGCAGTCGGACGGATATCCCCTGGATGGAAATGGGCCATAAATCAGATAAAGTGGAAAAGATGAAGGCGCACGGGTTGAAGCAAACAACAACTCCCCGGCCATTGGCCGGGGAGTTGCGCCATCAATGCCCAACTTGCTTGATGAGAAAGGTGACTGTCACTTGGTTCCAGTGACAGTCACCTTATTATTGGGGAAATTACGGCGTCGCGCCAAGCCAACTGCCGCGTCCGCTGCACAGGTCGAAGCCGACCAGGCAGGCCGCGCCGTTGTTACCGGCGGTGATGTCGCGGTAGGTGATGTTGTTGCCGTAAATATAAGCGGAATTGATCAGGGCGCCGGCCACAGCCGAGCGCGCGGCGATCATCGGGGAACTCAAGCTTGTGCCGCCGACCTGGTACCAGCCTTTTTGTCCGCTGTAGTTCGAGCTATCGTAAACCGCCGCGCCCGAATTGGGGTCGGCATCCAACGAAATATCGGGCGTCGCGCGTTTGCCTGCGCAACTGACCTGGGCATAGCCTGCAAACGCCGATTGGGCAGCAGGGGCCGTTTCGTATTTGCTGCAACCGCCGCCGCCGCTGGTCCAGGCGGTTTCGCTGGCTACCGTGCCGTTGGTGTTAAAGGTCAATAACGTTCCGCCCACCGAGATGACGTTCGGCGAGGAGGAAGGATATTCCGCCGGAAGTCCGGCGTCGCCGGCCGAGACGAAGAACGACACGCCCGAATGGACAAAGTGCGAGTCGTAGGAAGTCTGGCCGGAAGACTCGCTGCCGCCCCAACTATTGCTGACGTAATTGGCGTGCGCGGCGGCATAGTCTTCTGCGGTCAGCAGGTTGGCGAAGGTGCTGGAAGAGGCTTCCACCAGCAGGATATTGGCGCCGGGAGCAATGGCGTGCGCCCATTCAATATCCAGCGCAATTTCCAGGCCCCAACCCGCGTTGTAGGACGGGTACTTGGTGGTGCTGCCGGTTTGGCTGACTTTCTTGAAGCAGCCGTTGGCGGTGGTGCAGGCCGGCAGGCCGAACTGCGTGCTGAAGACGTTCAAATCATTTTCAGCCGTCGGCAGGTCGTAGGCATCGACGATGGCGATGGTCTTGCCTGCGCCGGCGGTATTGCTGGTGGAGAAACCATAGGCGGCCTTCATCTGGGCGGGGGTCAATCCAACGGGAGCCGTGCTGGCATTCGGTTTTACCCAGGCATGGCAGTTGGCGACATCTTTCGATGAAGAGCGGGTGCAAACGGACTTGGCAGTGCCTTTACCGGGGGCTGCCGGGGCGGCGTTGGCTATCCCCATGCCATTCAGGGCAAGCGACACAGCCAACACAACGATCAAAAGCAAATATTTTACAGGTTTGTACGACATACGATATTGCTCCTTTTTAGTGTGGTTTGGTGAAACGACTGGAATAGGAAAAGCTTGAACCTGATCGATAAGTTATTTTCGTATATATGTGGCCTCCTGATTACACTGATAACTCCACTGCAAAACTTGAACCTGCGCCTTACCAATTTAGGATACTCTTTTCAATGGCAAAAATCTTGAACAATATTATTCGGCGCGGGCAGAATATTGACCAACTTGGGGGGATTAAAACGACCGCGTTTTGTAGACGGCAAAAATCTTGAACAATATTAATCAGCGCAGGCAGGATATTGACCGGCTGGCGGGAATGATGTTTCACCCATGATCTCATCGTTTCCTGATACCGTCATCCCCCAAAAAGGCCATTCTTGCAGTCAAAGCGGGGGATTTTAACAAACGACCTCGGAGTTCTTTAAGAACTCCGAGGTCTTTGGGTGTCGGGGGGCGACTCTTCAGGCTTTTTGCCCAAAACCCGCACGCAAACGGCTTTTTGCATGTACAATAATCTTGATGATCGTTGAGAAACCTGGCGCAACTGTTGCGCGTCAGCGCAGCAACCCCTTGGGCATGAGAACCGATCGAGATGGCATGGAGAACATATGCAAGCATTCTTCACAAACTATTTGAACCACTTGCAAGAACTGCATGACGAGATTCGCAGCGCAATCAAAGGACTTCCGCAAAATGCGCTCGATTGGATTCCCGGCTCTGATACAAATTCGTTGAACGTTTTGGTCGTCCATTTGACCGGCGCAGAACGTTATTGGGTCGGTGATGTGATCGTTGGCGAACCCTCCGGGCGTGACAGAGAATCTGAGTTTAAGATTCAAGGATTATCGGGGGATGAATTACTCCAACGCCTGAGCGAAAGCGAAGACTATCTTCAGCAGGCATTGGAAACGTTCGCGTTGCAAGACTTGGATGAAAAGCGCATCTCTCCTCGAAACGGACGCGAAGTGACGGTAGGTTGGGCATTGTGTCATCTGTTAAAACACACGGCCCTCCATGTTGGTCATATTCAAATCATGCGCCAACGATGGGAACAACGGCAGGCTGTATAAGGAGCACCCATGACAACCGAAAAACTTAACACTGCCATTCAACTGATTCAATCAGGTCACAGACAGTCTGCCGTGCCGGTTTTGCGTGAAATCATCCAGGAGAATCCGGCGGATGAACACGCCTGGCTCTGGCTGCATACCTGCGTGGATCAGGTGGAACAGAAAAAGCTATGCCTGCAAAATGCGCTGAAAATAAACCCCGCAAACCAGCAGGCGCGCGAGGCGCTGGCGGCTTTAACCGCGCCTGTTCCCGCGCCCGTTGCGTCGGCGGATGGGATAGAGAATAGAGAAGAGAGAGCAGAAAGTAGAGAAGAGAGAGTAGAGAGCAGGGAAGAGGCAATGGAATGGCAGAGAACGGAACCAGAGCAAGTGGAGCGGGAGAGAACCGAGCCGGAGAAAGTCGGGCGGGAGAAAACCGAGCCGGAAAAAGTCGAACGGGAAGAAGCTCAAGCGGCGCAAGCGCAGCCGCCGCAAATAGATTGGGACGAATGGGATGAAGTGGAGCCGGTCGACGCCGGGCCGCGGCAATCGAGGCCGGTCAAAGCGCCATCCCGGTCCGCGCGCAGGCGCAAAACCGGCAGCAAGTGGCTTTCTTGTTTCCCCATCCTGGCAGGCGCGGTCTTGTTCTTGATGTTGTTTACCGTCTGTTTTGTGTTTATGGATCAGATGGGACTGTTCACTGCGCTGCGATCTTTGATGCCGCTTGTTACCCGAACCCCTTGAATAAAAAGGTGACAGTCACTTGGCCTATTTATGGTGGCGTGTTTCACCAAAAGATTAGACTTTATCATGGTTTGTTTTTACCCGAATATATGGCGGTTGGAATGCCCAATTTTGCAAGAAAAACCACCATATGTGGGGGCGATCATTAAACCGTGATAATGTCTATTATATCTGGCGCGCCAAAGTGACTGTCACCTTTTATCAAAGCTTTCCACCCATTTTGCAAGGAGCGCAGGACATGGCCGTAACCATCCCCCTGATCGTCATCAATTTGGCATTGGTGTTCTACTCCATCGGCGTATGGAGCGAACGCTTTTTGGGCAGGCTCAAGGTCTGGCACCTGGTCTGCTTCTGGTGCGGCATCGTTTGCGATACCTGGGGCACCGGCCTGATGTTCCAAATAGCCGGCGGGCTAACCTTTGACGTGCATGGGTTGAGCGGCGTGTTGGCCATTATCCTGATGTTCATCCATGCCATTTGGGCTACGGTGGTGCTCATCAGGAAAGACGAAAAGCTCATCACCGGTTTCCACAAATTCAGCGTGGCGGTCTGGCTGATCTGGTTGATCCCTTATTTCAGCCCGATGGTGCTCAGGATGATCGAATCTGCGCCGAAATAAGGAAGTAAAATTGCCCTATTGAAAAAGCTTGCCGCGGGCGTTCCGCGCCGGCCTTTTTTTTCAATGCTGAAGAGCCACTTATTTTGTCCAAATTACAAGTAGAAGCAGAGGTGTTGATGGCAACGCAGAAAAATTCACGTCCCACCATCGCTTTATTTATCCACGAAACCTTTGGCACACATTACCAGTTTTCGATCATCTCCGGGGTGGTCGATGCCACCCGCTACTATGACGTAAACCTGCTCTCGGTTTGCGGCTCCGAGTTCAACACCCCCCGCGCCGACTACCGCAATGCCCACCTGATCTACCAATGGGTGGGCAAGGAAAATGTGGACGGGATCATCATGGTCAGCCCGGTCTTCAATTACGTGGATGAAGAGTTTCAGCGCCATTACTGTGAGGCGCTCAAGCCTTTGCCGCTCAGGGCCTTGGGGGTCATCGCCGGCGGCGCGCCGAATACCGTGGTCGATAACACTTCGGGCTTGCGCGACATCATGCGCCACCTGATCGAAAAGCACGGTTATAGCCGGTTGGCATTCGTCAACGGCCCGCTGCATAACAAGGACGCCGAGGAACGCTACGGCGTTTACAAACAAGTGCTGGCCGAATATAACATCCCCTTCGACCCTAACCTGGTTGCCCCTGGCGAATTTATGTACATCGATGGGGACGGGGCGCTGCGCCTGTTACTGGACGAACGCAAGGCCAAAGTGGATGCGATCATCTCCGGGAACGACGATATGGCCTTCGGCATCCTCGACGGTTTGCGCGCGCGCGGGATAAAAGTGCCGGAACAGATGGCTGTGACCGGTTTCGACGACTCGGACGGCGCAGCGACGGCGATCCCGCCGCTGACCACGGTGCGTCAGCCGATCTACCAGCAGGCGTACGAGAGCGTCGAACTGCTGCTGGCGCAAATTCGGGGCGAGAGCGTCCCCGATAGCCTGGTTTTTCTCACCGAACCGGTCTACCGGCGCTCCTGCGGCTGTCCGTCCCTGGTCGTTCAAAAAACGAAGGCATTTGGAAATGTCCTGACAGACAAAAGCGCCGCCAGCCTGCAAGAACTGCTTTCCAGGAAAAAGCACAACATCCTGTTCGCGCTTCGGCAGGCGACTGCCGGGCTGGCGGAGCCTATTGTGGCGCTGGCCGATATGTTCATGCGGGCCGTCATTGCAGATTTGCAGCCGGAGGAGGCCGAACAGCCCGGCGAAACGTTTTTGCTGGCGCTTGAAGACAAGCTCTGGGAAACGCCTGTGCCGAATGACCGCAGCCTGGACTGGCATTCCCTGATTTCTTCGATGCGTGAGCAATTGTTACCGGTTCTGCGTCCGTACCCTACCACCTTGCTCAAGGCAGAAACCCTCTGGCAGACGGCCCAGGTGCTGGTCTCTGAACGCTTGCACCAAAAACCGGCCATTAACCCTGTCCGGCAGGAGAGCGAAAACAATGCCTTCCGCTGGATTACGCAGGATTTGATTACCACCTTTGAGCAGGACGCTTTGATGGATGTGCTGGCAGATGCCCTGCCCAGCCTGGGCATTGTTGAATGTTATGTGGGCATCTACGAAGATACACAAAATAGCGCAGGGGCAGTGCGTTTGATCCTTTGTTACAAAGGGGGCAAGCGCGTGGAACTGGAAAAGGGCGGGCAGCCATTCCCAACCCCGCAGGCATTGGTGGCCAGCCTGCTTGCGCCAGACGAGCCGCACACATTGGTAATGGAATCGCTGCATTTTCGGGATGAGAGCTACGGATTCCTCGTATTCGGTCTGGGCGATTCGGTGCAGCAGGTCGACCTGAATATCGGCCTGCGCGAGAGCGTCAGCGGCGGGTTGAAAGGCGCGCGCCTGGCCCGTGAAGTGCAGCAGCACAGCGCCGAACTGGAAAACGCTTACCGTACTTTGCGCGAGAACCAGCAACAGTTAATGCTGGCCGAAAAAATGGCTTCCCTGGGCCGGCTGACTGCCGGAATTGCGCACGAAATGAACACCCCCCTGGCCGCTGTTCGCGCGGTGATGATCCGGTTGGATAAGCTGGTTCAGGAATATGAAGACTCCATCGGTGATGCGAGTGTAACGGATGAGGACCACCACGAAATTGCCCGGGAACTGCGCTCGGCGGTGCAGTTGGCAGACAAAGCTGCCGAAAGAGCTGCCGGGTTTGTGCGCGGCGTCAAAGCCCAAACGCGCGGCCTGTCCACCCAGGAATACCAGGCCATTAACGCGGTGATCGCGGTGGAGGATGCTTTATTGCTGCTCAGTCATGCATTAATGCAGGGGAAATGCGCGGTCGACTTCCAGAAATCCGGCGGTGATATTCGTTTGTTCGGTGTGCCGGGCCGCCTGGAGCAGGTCGTGACGAATCTGATCAATAACGCCATTGAAGCCAGCTATCCGAATGGCGGGGCGATTACGATGCGTTTAAACAAGGGATCAGATTTTGTGGAATTGCAGGTCAGCGATCACGGCAGTGGTATCCTGCCTGAAAACTTATCGAAGATTTTCGATCCCATGTTCTCTACCAAACCATTTGGCTCCAGCACGGGCCTGGGTTTGACGATTGTGCATGATATTGTCGTAGGAGAGTTTGGGGGTTCGATCGACGTAAGCAGCGTGGCGGGGCAGGGCGCCACTTTTACACTTCGCTTCCCCTTGAAGAAATGAAATTATCCGTATCATCTCAGTATTTGGGGGCAATTGTTGTTGACAGGTGGTTTCGATACGGCGGCGAAACAACGTCGCCGCCTACTCAACCACCGAGTATTGAGAAGTTACAATTATCCAAACCTGACAGGTGGTTTAGCGGATGAGCGGCGGCCACTTTGCCGGTGGGCTGAGTTGCAGTTGCCCCCCGCCCGCTTTTTTGCCGGCGTAAAGCGCATTGTCGGCATTTTTCATCAGAAGCAGGCCCACTTCATCGAAATAGTCCGCCGGGACGGGATGCGGGATTTCTTCGTTCTTAAAATTATTGGGTTCAAGGGTACTTAAGCCTACGCTGCCCCGTAAAGGCAGGTCTCCTTCATCGCTGGGAATGGTTTTCCCTTCGAACAGGCTGATAATTCTTTTCCCGACCTGTTCGGCATCGCGCTCGTTTGTGTTCGGCAAAAGGATGGTGAATTCATCGCCCCCATAGCGCCCGATAATATCCGTCGCGCGTGTTGCCTGGCGTAAGATATTGCCAACTTCTGCGAGCGCCTGGTCGCCGGCCAAGTGACCGGCCAGGTCGTTGATCCGTTTGAGCTTATCCAGGTCTATCATAAACAATGAAAGCGCCTGCTGTGAACGAAACGTTGTGCGCAGTTCACGAGCCAGCCATTTGTCGAAGAAACTGCGCACGTATAAGCCGGTCAACCGATCGATGGTTGCCATCTCGTATAACTCGACGTTTTGGATGGCCACGGCCGCCTGGTTGGCAAACACGCCCAGGAGTTCCTGGTCCTGAGGCATGGTCACGCGGCGGTCCAGGTAAATCATGCCAATCGTCAATTCTCCCACTTTGAGCGGGACGATGGTAATTTCAGGCAGGAGTTTAATCGTCCCCTTTTTTAATATCTCACGTATCGTCTTGATTTTTCCCTGATCGAAAACATCATTAACGGTCAGGTTGCCTGTGAAGCCGCCGGTACTGGCGCGTATCACCAGGTCTGTATCATCGTCTATCAGCGCCAGGAAACTATCGGTTTTTTCTGCCTGGACGTAGCGGATGCCCCCCTCATCAAGTACGGCAAGGAACGAGTTGACGACGCCCAGCAGCCCGCTGATTTGCAGCAGGATGCCCTGCAGCAGGTCGGTCAGCGGCTGGATTTTGTGCATCTCAGGGGTGATATCAAGGATGTATTGAAGCCCCTGGCGGCTTTTTGTCAATAATTGCGTGTTATAGGCGGCCTTCAATCCCACGTCGGTCCACAGTAAAAGCTTCTCCGGGCCTTCAGACTTGTCGTAGTAGCCTTGAATATCGAGCCTGTGCAGCAACTCGCGCGGAGGTTGTTCGCTGGCATAGCCGGTTTGCAGGATGATCTGCACAGTGGGGTTGAATTGGCGCAACGCAAGCACAACATCTTCGCCTGTCATGCCGGGCATGTAATAATCCAGCAGCAGCAGGTCCACTTTTTCGCGTTTCATTATGGATAAGGCATCAGGACCGTTTTCGGCGGTGAGCACGGTATGGCCTTCATGTTCCAGCAAGAAACGGGTGGCATCCCGGTATTCCAAATTATCGTCTACCAGCAGGATGGTGTAACCTGAAGTGTCAGAGATCTTGTTTTTGCGCGTCATTTGGACTCGGCTGAACTATTGCATGGGGTGAGTGTAATTTGTTTCTACCAGAAATTATATCGTGTATGGGATGATTCGGTCATTATGGTTTTGATAAGAACCCTGGCGAATGACTTTTGGCCTACCATATTTTCTCTGTATTACTGCAAGACATTATCTCTGCTCGATGATTTACGGCGGCGGCCAGCCGGTGATGGTTTTGGGGCTGCTGTAACCGTGTTTTTCAACCGTGTAAATCTTTCCGCCGGAGGGTTCGGAACAACCTTTTTCGTCTTTGATAGTGTAGCTGGTCGAAAACTGGTCGGGGTACGAGAACGGCGCCCAGATGTATTGCTTGTTTTGGCAGACGAAAAGATCGAGGAAGTAGCCGCGGTCTTTATCGGTGGTCATCTTGACCTGGTCCCAGGTAATTGTGACTTTGTTCCCGCTGCGGGTGACGACGACGTTTTTCGGCGCTTTGTAGTAGATGCTTGGGCCGGGCAGCAGCGGCTCGGTGAATTTGATGCGGGTAATGTCGCCGGTTACATCCACCACCGAGGGGGCCACCCAACAGAAATAGTCCAACTTGTCGAATTTGATCAACAGCCAACTGCTCCAGTTGAAACGTCCACGCACCGTGCCTTGATCGCCCGCATATAGATCGGCGGCAGGCAGGTAGGGTTGCGCCGGCCCGTAGCGGCAAAAGGCCTGCTTATTGACGACCACATCCGGGAAGTCGAAGGTTGGGGAAGCCCCCGGCAAGGGGGTGGGGGTGATGGTTGCGGTAGCGGTAATGGTCGGGGTTACGGTCCCCGTAGGGGAAGGGAAAAGCGTCGGCGTCAGGGTCGGCGTTTCGGTCGACGCTGGCGTCGAGGTCGGGGTGGCGGTCCAGGAGAAAGCGGCAGCGGTTTCAGCGCTGGCAGTCAGCGCGGCAATTTCTTGCGGTGAGCGCGCGATGGGCATGTTGCAGGCGCAAGTCAACAGGGCCAGGATCAAAATGGAAACCAGGGTTCGTTTCATGGGCATATGCCTTTGGTAAATTCCTTGCGATTGACTTCCCTTGATTCTAGCGCATTTCCATGAGGGGTACCCCCATTGCTGCGGTTGGAAGCGGAGAGATGGGTGGCATGGGTGCCTTTTTTGCCGCCGAATTCCGATTTACCCCCTGATTTTATCCAGCAATTCTGAATATGAACAGGACTACAAATGTCATATTTCTTAAAATGTGGTATAGATGGGGGTAACAAATAACATTTAACGGAGGAACTGATGGACATTTTGGAAGCAATCCATACCCGCCACTCGATTGGCAAGGTCAAACCGGACCCGGTTCCGCGGGCGTTGGTCGAAAAGCTTTTATCTGCCGCTGTGCAGGCTCCCAACCATTACCTTGTGCGTCCCTGGCGCTTTGTGGCGCTGACCGGCAAGGGCCGCGAAAAACTCGGCGATGTGCTGGCCGAGAGCTTTCGCAAGAAATTCCCCGATGTGCCTGTTGAAGCGTTGGACAAGGAACGCGCCAAACCGTTGCGCGCGCCGCTGTTGATTGCCGTTGGCGTGGACCGGCCCGCCGACCCCAGAGTATTGGAAATCGAGAATATCTGCGCAGCGGCGGCGGCCTGCGAAAACCTGTTGCTGGCTGCGCACGGACTGGGGCTGGCCGCGCAATGGCGCACCGGCGATCCTGCCCGCGACCCGGACGTGAAGAAATTCCTGGGCTTCGAGCCGGAGCAGCAGATCATCGCTTTCCTGTACGTCGGCTACCCCGATGTGCCGCCCGTTACCGCAGAGCGGCCTTCGTTCGAAGACCGCGCGACATGGATTGACGCTTAATAGGTTTTGGCAACAAAAAGCCCGGCATTGCCGGGCTTTTCTCTCGGTGGGTTGCGAATGATCGGGACAGTCGAATGGCTCTTTTGCTATGGACAGGCGCTTTTGCCGATATACAGCAACCTGCCATCTTCCACCCGCCAGATGCGGATTTCCATGTCGTCTGCCGATGCCAGCAGGGAGCCGTCC
>JBARBA010000678.1:0-1713 GCA_049792555.1 Anaerolineales bacterium | reverse complement strand
ACATAGCTGTTGAGTTTCACCACCGGTTCGACCAGGTTTTCACTCAGGAACTCGGTTGTGCCGCGCAAGGTGGCGATGGTCTCATTGGTTGCCTCAAGCATCGGTTTGATTTCGTTGTTGAGCAAATTAATCAAACTGGCAATCTGGACAATCAGCACCACCAACGCTGCCCCAATGATCAGCGACTCAAGCGCCATGAAGATGATAAAAATATCGCGGATTCTGCCCGTCTCCGTCGCAGGTTGCGCCAGGTAGAAAACTGCGGCGATAATAAGCAGCAAAATTGCAACAGCAGCCACGCTGCCGATGACAGCAATTTGCCTCTGTTTGCGCTGGGATTCTGCTTCGGCTTTCGCATCCTGCGCAGTTGGCAAGGGAGGAGTATTACTTGGAGTTTCAGACATAAATTGATTATAGCATAAGACCATCATTCACAATTAACTTTCGTTTAGAGTTTTCCCACGCCGAAGCAATATTAAACAAAAAAGCGCACAGGCGTGCGCTTTTCTGCTTTGTGCTTTTTTTATACCGGGCTAGGCAATGGCTTCTTCTTTCTTGCCGCGGAACCAGTTTTTCCATTCCTGGTTTTCCCAAACTACCAGGATCGGGGATGCGTTGAAAATCGAAGAGTAAGTGCCGCTAAACACACCCACCAGCAGGATAATCACAAAATGGCGGATGCTATCGCCGCCGAACAGCGCCAGCGCGGATAGCGTGAACATAACCGTCAACTGGGTGTTGATCGAACGGTCAAGCGTTTGAACGACCGAGTGATTGATGACGGTTTCAAATTCCACGCGACGGTAGGTGCTCAGGTTTTCGCGGATACGGTCGAACACCACGATGGTATCATGCACCGAAAAACCGATGACGGTCAACAGGGCAGTCAAAAACAGCGAATCGGCCTGCCAGCCGAATGCAAACCCTAACATGGCTTCCACGCCCAGCACGACGAACACATCGTGCAGCATGGCAATGATTGCGGCAGTACCATAGCGGAAGGCATGTTGGACGCTACGGAAGGCCCACCAGATGTATAACAAAATCGCCAGCGCGGCTGCCAACACTGCGTATACGGCGGTATTGGTCACTTCCGCGCCAACTGCGGCTGTGATGGATGTGAAATTCTGTACTGTAACCGTGCCGCCAGAGAGCTTCTCCAATTCAGTCACAATCGTGGCTTTTAACACCTCGTTCATGTCTTTTGAACGAATCGACAGCGAATCAGTACTAAGTGGCTGGATAACCGGGTCTTTGATGGGGTAAGTACTGGTGGATAATCGATTGTAAAGCGCGCTTACATCAGCCACGGATGGACGCGAGGTGGCCGGCGTAAACTTGACTTCCAAGAGGGAACCGCCGGTGAAATCGATTCCCAGCGACATTGGGCCTTCTTTGGGATTTTGCACCCAATGCAGGCCCATGAAAAACAGGCCCGGGACGATCACCAGCAGTGAAATAAAAAAGTACCAGTAGCGGTTCTTGATGATATTCATCTTGTTCTCCTACAGCCCAAACCAGTTCGGGTGTTCGGCCGTTTTTAGATTATCCAGCAGGACGTGCAGGTAAATGCGGGTAACGCTGGTGGCTGTGAACAGGCTGACCAGAACGCCAAGCGCCAGGGTGATCGAAAAGCCTTTGACCATGCTCGCGCCGAAAGTGTTACCGAATATAAACAGGATAACGCAGGTGATCAGCGTGGACGTATTCGAG
>JBARBA010000677.1:0-4375 GCA_049792555.1 Anaerolineales bacterium | reverse complement strand
GTGTAGACGCCCGGCGCAACTTGGATGAGGTAGCGGTTGGCGTCGCTGGCGTCGGTGATGCTGTCGAGCGCAGCCTGGATGCTGGTGAAGTCTCCGCCGCTCTTTGCCACGACCTTGACGTTCTGGTAGGCAGAGCCGTTATCCACGCCGTCGGCGAAACCGGCAGGCATATTGGTGATACCGCTCCAGGGGACTTTGGCTGCATAAATGGCATAGGGCGTCGCGCTCAATGGTTGGCGCGGGGTGAGCGTGGTGTATGCGCTCACGCTACCACCGGGGCGCACGCCGATTTCCAGGTACAGCGCCGCGCCATCGAAGACATCCCCGAAATCCAACTGCACGGTGAACAGGCCGTTGGCGACGGTCACGTCGTCCAGGGTGACGGCGCTGCCCACCTGGCTGCCGGTGTTCAGGTCGTCGTACAGCTTAAACTCCAGGTCGTACGCCCCGTTGGCGGGTGCGCCGCCGTCGGTCAGCTTGCCTTGATAGGTAAAGCCTGTGCCGAGCGCAGATTGAAGCGGGTGCGCCGAGGCGGTGCTGCTCATCAGCAGGACGACGATCACAATAGAGACTACACGGACAATTGATTTTTTGTTGAACATCAGAACCCTCCCGGTTTGAAATGAATTGAGACCTACCCATCCGTTTAACGTACAATACTACTTTACAACTTTTCAAAGCGCATTACAAGAGGCAATTTCCGAAATTCCGAAAGACCTCGGAGTTCTGTCAGAACTCCGAGGTCTTCGTTACAACCATCATGCGGGGATGGGCGGTTTCTTCCGTTAAGTAGGGGCGGGTCTCCTTTGTCGAAGGCGCTTCTTTTCCCTGCCCGGGCGCAGTGAGCGGATAGCGCTTCCCGCGCGAAAGACCCGCCCCTGCCTTTGCCGAAGGCTGCCCCCTTTTGGCTCATTGGAACAAGCCCCCGCCCGATAAAAAACTTCTTGACAAACACGCGGTTTCAATTAAAATGACGCTCAATAGGCCAATAACGGAAAAAAACGGTCATGTAACAAAAAATATCCATCTTTAATTGCATTTCATCTGGTACAAGTCGCATTTCATCTGGTACAAGTCGCATTGCATCGAGTATAAGTCATATTGCATCAGGTACAAGTCGCATTGCATCAGGTACAAGTCGCATTGCATCAGGTACAAGTCGTATTGCATCAGGTACAAGTTGCATTGCATCTAGTACAAGTCGTATTGCATCAGGTACAAGTCGCATTGCATCTAGTACAAATCGTGTTTCATCAGGTATACGTCGCATTTTATCCGGTATCTGTCGCATTTCATCGAGTACAAGTCGCATTTCATCCGGTATAAATCGAATATTTCACATTTCAAAAGAATCAAACAGCGCCCCGCCGGTCAAACCTGCGGAGCGCTGTTGCTTTATCAATCTCGTAAATCCAAAATCGTCAATCCAAAATCGTCAATCGCAAATCCCTTACAGCTTCGGCAACACAATCGACTGCTGTCCCTGGTACTTGCCCTTCTTATCGGCGTACGAAGTCTCACACTCCTCGTCGGCCTCGAAAAAGAGCACCTGCGCCAGGCCCTCGTTGGCGTAGATTTTGGCGGGCAGCGGCGTGGTGTTCGAAATTTCCAGCGTCACAAAACCCTCCCACTCCGGCTCGAAGGGCGTTACGTTCACGATAATGCCACAGTTGTGGACGAAAACCCCGGACTCCAGGGCAAAATTGCCTGTTTCGGGAACAGTCAGGCAGAACACATCATGCTCGCCCGGCTGGTTTCGCACCGAAACGACTTTGTGATTATCGGTCACACTCCGCCCGCGGAATGCCTGGAGAATACCGGGAAAACGACGGGATACGGTCCGGTCGTAATCCAGAATGTGCGCATCCCCGCGGATGGAGCCGGTCTGGTTCAACGCATCTTGATCCATGGGATGGCGGTGTATGTTCGGCTGCCTGGTGTGCCCGTGACGCAGGTTCCACTCGTCCGACATGCGATAGGTGGGATAAAGATGTCCATCGAGTGGCTGGTAAACCATTTCATAACCGCGTTGCAGCGAGCGATAGAGCGGCATCAACGATGCGCCCGGTCGAAGCTCACTGGCGGTTTGCCAGCGACCATCGCGCAGCATAAATGGATGATCGGGCGTGCAAAAAATGGAACGGTCATTATCCAGGGTCACTTCCACCAGATTATCCCGCCCAATGAAGCGCGGGGCCTCCAGCAGGGTAACGATCATGCGCCCATTTTCACCGATGCTGTAGCCCCAAAACGTTTCTCCGGTCTCTGCCCTGCGCGCCATTTCCTGGAGCGTAGGCGCAGTGCCATCCACGAGTGCCACGCGCGTGTCGCCGCGGAAACAGCGCGCATACGTCGATTTGCCCAGGCAGATCGTCAGCACCTTGCGCGGGATGCGGAAATACTCGATGGTGCGCGCCAGCGCAAACGAATTGGGCGGCACGATGCACACGTCCCCCTCGAAATCGACCATCGATTTGACATCGAAGTTCTTCGGGTCCACAATGGCAGAATACACGTTGGTGAAAATCTTGAACTCGTGCGCCACGCGCACATCGTAACCATACGAAGAGACGCCGTAAGAAATGACGCCTTTGCGCACCTGCTTGTCTTCGAACGGTTCGATCATCTTGTGTTCCAGCGCCATCTGGCGTATCCAGCGATCAGGTTTCAGTCCCATAAATAAGTAATCTCCTTTGAAAAATTAGGCTCTCCCGTTCTGTCGGGAAAATTAACCACAAAGTCACGAAGTCACCAAGATTAAAGGGCTTTTTACAATAACACTTTGTGGCTTTGCCTGCACCGAACGCAGGTACGCGTGCGCCTTCGTGGTTAAAAGCTCTTGGTTTTCCCGTTATTCATGAAAAAGCCGAAAACTATTGGTTAGAAAAGAGCACCAGGGTAAGTTTTCCCGGCTCTATTTGTACACGTTGATCGATCACTTTGCCGTTATAAATCATCGTCAACCGATACTCGCCCGCAGCCAGCTCGCCGACGGCGAAATTCTCGTGCAACACATCGTCGCCGTTCAGCGACTCGCGCGCGTAGGTCTCGATCTGGTAAATCGGGTCGGTCAGGATCACGTCGCCTTGCATACGCTGGATGTTGATCGTACCCTTCGTCGCCTGGCCCTGCGCATTGAGCACGCGGCCCGCCAGCACCCCCATGCCCGGCGGAGGTTCCACCCACAATTCGGGGTTGCGCGTCGATTTGTACGTATCCGCGCCGATGCGCACTTCCAGGTGCAGGTGGCTGCCAATCGCAATCCCGGTTGAGCCGACCTCGCCGATCTGCTCGCCGGCCTTCACCTGCTGGCCCACCGTCACGTCCACCCTGGAAAGATGCCCGTAGAGCGTAAACACCGGTTGCGTGAAACCCGGCAGGCTGTGCTCGATCACCACCAGGTTGCCGTAAAAACTCGTCACCCAGCCATACAGGGTCAGCTTATCGTTCCCGGCCACCACCACCTGCCCATCCCCGGCGGCCAGCACCGGCGTGCCCTGCGTGTTGGGAAAGTCGATGCCGTGATGCGGCTCGCGCTTGTCGTTCTCGGTGGTGCCGTAGCGGTAGGTTTGGTCGATGAAAATATTCGCGGAGGGGGCGATCGGACGCTGGAAGATGAAGTGCCCCGTTACGATGCAGACGGTCTCGGCTGTTGGGCAAACCATGTCCGCTTGAGACGCCTCGCTGGGGGTGGCCGTCATCGTGGGCGTTAACGTGGCTGGAAGCTGAGTCGCCGTCAATGCAGGGACGGGCGTCTCAGTGGGGGTGGGCGCTGGGGGTACGGTGGAAAGGCTAAGGGGAGTTGGGGCGGGGGAGGCCGGGGCGGCGCATCCGCTGAGGGCCAGGAGCAATAGCCAGCTTGCGAAAAACCATCTCATTCCAGCTTCAGCCCGGCCCGTTCGCGCAGGGTGTGCCGCGTCTGGCGGTTGATGCGCGCTGCGCGCCCTTCGAGCGCGTCCACCTCGAAGACAAAGGGTTCGCCGTTGGCCTTCTTTTGCAGCGCATCCACGTTGATGCGCAGGTTGTACCCGGCGGCGATCAACGCGGCGCGGGCCAGCGAGACGGCGGCGGCGGCCTCGGCAACCGCGCTCAAATCGCCAACCTGGGCGCAACGCTCGGCCAGGCTCATCACTTCGACGGCTTTGCGCGCCACGTTGAGCGGCGTTTGCAAGGCGCGCAGGCTGGCCTGCTCGATGGCTTCGTTGTGGGCCTTGCTGCCGCTGGACAGTTTGAAGGCCGCTGCCACTTCTGCCAGCGCGCGGGTCTCATCGTCGATGGCCTGGGTCAGTTCGCAACGCAGGGCCTCGGCCTTTTCGCGCACGCTTTTCATCTCAGCTTGCACCTCGGCGTATTTCTTTTTGCCGAGCGTCTGCCC
>JBARBA010000676.1:0-7865 GCA_049792555.1 Anaerolineales bacterium | reverse complement strand
CATATATGTTGCTAACACCGCCCATATTCCACTTATAAAGTGTATTGCTCTCGGGGGGAGTGGCATACTGGTTGGGTTGTTTTAAAGCGTGGCAGGTATTTCCTGAACACGCCAGGGTAACGGTTTGCGGACCTAGCTCATAAACGAGAAATCCGTCTGTACGGACAGTAGGGCCTCCTGCGAAAGCTGCCACGGTAACAATGCCGGCAGTAATGACGGCAATCAGCAAAGATAATCCAATCCGTTGAATTTTATTGAAAATAGTTTTCATTTTTTATCCTTCGGTAATGTTTAACAGGCTTATTGGGATGCGTCGGAATAACTTTGAGGCGCGCTGAACATGGCCGGGGAAATTTTCCCATTGACCTGAAAAGCCGTAAATGTCATTTCCAGGAATTTTTTACCATTCATCCATTGGTTATATTTCAAAATGATGCCTGTCTGTTGGTCCACCCAGGCAGTCACATCGTCATTGTAAATTGTATGGAGTTTCATCACCCAAACTTTTCGGCCCAGGAAATTCGTCTCTTGTGTGAGGGTATACGTATCGCCTTTATGCCCTTGCGGGAACCAGGACGGGAAAAGATATTCCCGAACGGGCGCATTAATCATCGTTGCCAGGGGATGAAGTCTTACTCCCACGGTATTGATCTGGCTCAAAGTCGTTGGCAAATCCGACGTGTCTTTCATTTTATTCGGGAATACGCTTTTGGCGTAGGTTTTGGTCTTTTTGTTGACATCGTAAATGTTTTGGCCGTCGCTGATCCACATCCCGGAGACGCCCACGCCTGTATTATCAATTACGTCCACATAAACTTTGTCAGGTTGGGAAAGAGCAAATTTATTGGTATAGCTTTGTGTCTTGCCGTCATTTCCGTACCAAAGAAATTCGGCTGATCCCTGGACGGTCTGCCACCTGGTCTGGCTGGTCAACACGGTTGATAAGGCAACATTGATGGGGCTGCTGGCAAGCGCAGGTTGTGGGGCAAGAAAATTATTTGTGACGCCGGTTGTCAAACCGAGAATTCCCAAGACAATCCCGGCGAATATCGAAACGATCAAATCCATTCTTTTCATGGTGATGTACTCCTTGTGAAATGATTGACTGACAAATGGTTTGCTTTTTCTGGGACGTTAGATTCTTACATATCGCCTCCTGCTTTTTTCTAACCGCGCGGTCATTGTAAGCCCTGCTATTTTTTCTGTCAATGTGAAGGCCACGCGACGGGTTCGGGCCTGACCCAAATCCGCCTGCGCTTCAAGCTGGATGACAACAACAATGCGATTGCCAATTATCTCAGCCTGTATAGCGGCAACCCTTCGACAGGCTCAGGGCAAGCTGCTCCGGCGGGCAGCCAGCCGCAGTTGATCGTTACTTACTACGTGCCGTAACATCATACAAGAAGGTGACAGTCATCTCAAAGATGACTGTCACCTTCTGACTTGGCAACGGCAAACGCGCCAGACACATAAAATCGTCTGGCGCGTTTGCTTTCCCGGTGTGATATGATTCCGGCCATGAACCGCCGCTCCCTCCTCTTCAGCCTCTGGGCGCTCCAGGCATTGATCGCCCTTGCCTGGCTGGCGCTGCCCTCAACGGACACAGAACACGGCTTTTCGGCCTCACGCCTGGCATTCATGGCGGCGGCGTTCGCGCTGGCGGTTTTCTCGGCGGCCCTGGCCTGGTACGCGCCCCGCGCCGCATTCACCCTGCGCCCCGCGCAGCGCGACGCCCTTTACCTGGCATCCGTCATCGCCGCCCTGCTCGCCCCAACAACGATCATCATCCTGCGCGCCCTCGGCCAGGCTTTCGAAATCGTCTACGACTCCTACGCAGACAAACTCCTGCCATTGGCCTGCTGGTGTACCCTCTCGGCGCTGGAACTGGCCCTCTGGCTGGCATGGCGCGAACGCAAAGAAATCGTAGCCGCGCTCGACAATACGCAATACGGAATACGCAATTTGTGGAAAATATTACGCATTACGTATTCCGTATTATCCGCCATCGTCATCCTCATCATGCTTGCCCGCTTCAACCTGCCTCCCATCACCGATGGCTCCTACGGCAACCCGGCCACTCCCCTGCTCGAATGGCAAATCCTGCTGGCGCTCATCGCCAGCCTCATCTTCATGACTTTTGGTTCACACCCTGCGTGGCTCAAGCGCGAACGCTGGATGCCGGTCTTTGTCTACATCTACACCTGCCTGCTGTGGCTCTCGCAACCCATCATCCCCGGCTTTTTCGCCACCCCGCCGCGCGCCCCCAACTTTGAAATCTACCCCTACTCCGACGCGCTGATCTACGCCCAATACGCCCAATCCGCGCTGGCTGGCCGCGGCTTCCTGTGGCCCGACGTGCCTGCCCGCCCGCTCTACATCGCCTTCCTCACCTGGCTGCACGCCCTCGCCGGGCAGGAATACACCCACGTTATCATCCTGCAAACCCTGGTACTGGCCGCCTTCCCTGCGCTGCTTTACCTGCTCGGCAAAGAACTCGGCGGACGCCCCCTCGGCATCGGCCTGGCCCTCCTGGCCGCCCTGCGCGACCTGACCGCCAACGTCGCTGCGCCGTTTGCGCTCAACTACACCTACTCCAAACTATTCTTCTCCGAAATCCCGGCTGCGCTATTAATCACGCTGTTCACCATCATGTCGCTGCGCTGGATGCGCCAAAACGTATTCCGTATTCCGTATTCCGTAATGCGTAATACGCAATACGCATTACTCGCCGGCGGCATCCTCGGCCTCGCCTCCCTCGTCCGCCTGCAAAGCGCCGTCTTGCTGCTGGTCGTCATCCCCATTGGCTTTTTTGTTATCAAAGACCACAAAAAATGGGCGCTGGGCGCGGCGCTCATGGCGCTCGGCCTCGCGCTGGCCTTCACCCCCTGGCTGGTGCGCAACTATTTCGCCACCGGCGGCCTGGTGCTCGACAATCCCACTTCGCAGGCCATGGTGCTCGCCCGGCGCTGGAGCGGCGATAACGGCAACGACCTGATCCCGCAGTTGCCCGGCGAAAACGCGGCGCAATATTCCAGCCGCATGACCGCCCTGGCCCTGCAAAGCCTGCGCCAAAATCCGGGGCGCGTCCTCGGCGCGGCTGCCGCCCACTTCATCAACAGCGAGATCGACAACCTGCTCGTCTTCCCCCAGCGCGACCAACTCAACAGCCCCGCCGAATTGATCTGGCCGCAGCACGCCTTCTGGCAAAACAACCAGATCAATACCCCGGTCGTCATCTTCTATCTCTTTCTTCTCGGCATAGGTCTGGCCGCCGCCTGGCATAAAAACGGCCTGCCCGGCCTGCTCCCGCTCGGCATCAGCCTGGTCTACAACGCCTGGACGGCGCTCTTCCTCAGCTCCGGCGACCGCTTCCTCGTCCCGGTAGACTGGGCAGCCTATCTCTATCTTTTCCTCGGTTTGCTGACCCTCGCCAGCCTGGCACTCAGCGTCGTAAAAGGAATACGGGAAAATGTCTCAGCCTGGGTTTTTACCCGTTATAATGGCGACGTTGCCGAACGAGCGCCTGGTCCCGTTTCGTGGCGCGGACTTTTGCTCACCGCCGCCTTGATCCTGTTTCTCGGGGCCTCCGTCCCGCTGACGGAGCTGGCCTTCCCCAAAATCGCGCCGTTAAAAACAGCGCAGGCTGTCCCTGGGGAAATCGTCCTATACGGGCGCGCCATCTACCCGCGCTGGTACAAAGCCAACGACGGCGAACCGGGCAGCGGCAAACTCGGCTACGGCAAATCAAACCAGGCGCGGCTGGTCTTTTTCCTGGTCGGCGAAAAAAGCACACTGGTCATTTTCCCGGCGCGGAGCGCCCCCAAGTTCTTCCCAAACGCATCCGATGTAACCATCACAGCCACCCAAAAAGACGGCTTTGTGCAAGCAGACAAAATCGTCCTTACAAAAAATGGACAATCGGCAGAATACACCCCCTAAGGAGACCCCCATGACAGACGATCCCAAACCCGAAGCAAAACCCGAAAAGACCGAAAAGCCTGAAGTCAAAGACAACCTGGTCGAAACGCAGCACACCGTCAGCATCGGCGGCCAGGAAATCGCCTACACCGTCACGACAGGCACCATCGTCCTGAAAGAAGAAACGCCCGACCGCGAAAAGGAGTCCGAAGCCCCGAAGCCCAAGGCCGAGTTCTTCTTTATTGCCTACACAAAGTCCGGCGAGACGGAAACCGCCAAACGCCCGCTGACGTTTTCATTTAACGGCGGGCCAGGCTCATCCTCCGCCTGGCTGCACCTGGGGCTGCTCGGCCCGCGCCGGGTGGTGATGGAATACGATGGCGGCCTGCCCAAACCGCCCTACCAACTGACCGACAACGAATTTTCCCTGCTCAACGAAACCGACCTGGTCTTCATCGACCCGGTCAGCACCGGCTACAGCCGCCCCGTGGAAGGCGAAAAGGCCAAAGAATTCCACGCCTTCAAGAAAGACTTCCAAAGCGTGGGCGATTTCATCCGCCTGTACACCAGCCGCTACGGGCGCTGGCTCTCACCCAAATTCCTGATCGGCGAAAGCTACGGCACCACGCGCGCCGCAGCGCTTTCGGGCTACCTGCAAGAGCGCCACGGCCTTTATCTGAACGGCATCATGCTGGTCTCTGCCGTGCTCAACTTCCAAACCATCGACTTCACGCCCGGCAACGAACTGCCTTACGCGCTCTTCCTGCCGAGCTACGCCGCCACCGCCTGGTATCACCAGGCGCTGCTCGCCCGCATCCGCACCACCCGCAGGCGCAGCCGCAGCGTCCGCCGCACGCTGCAAAAGCTACTGGGTGAAGCGCAGTATTTTGCCATCAACGAATACGCCCCGGCCTTGATGCAGGGCAATACGCTGCCCCTGCGCGAACGCCAGTACATCGTTAAGAAACTGGCCTTTTTCACCGGTCTTTCTGAAGCCTATATCGAACGCTCGAACCTGCGCATTACCGACGCACGCTTCTTCAAGGAACTGCTGCGCGCGTACGCACGCACCGTTGGCCGCCTCGACAGCCGCTTCCTGGGCATCGACCGCGATACGCTCGGCGAAAGCATCCAGAACGACCCATCCATGACAAATATCATGGGGCCATATACCGCCGCCTTCAATGATTACGTGCGCACTGAGCTAAAATTCGAGAAAGACATCCCCTACGAAATTCTGAACGGACAAGTCTGGCCCTGGTCGTACGCCGAATACGAAAACCAGTTCGTCTACGTCGCCGAAACGCTGCGCCAGGCCATGAGCGTCAACCCGCACCTGCAAGTCTTCGTGGCAAACGGCTATTACGACCTGGCCACGCCCTACTTCGCCACCGAATACACCTTCAACCACCTCGGCCTGGACGAGACCCTGCGCGGCAACATTGAAATGAACTACTACGAAGCCGGGCACATGATGTACATCCACCTGCCCGCGCTCGAAGCGCTCAAGAGAGACCTGGCGAACTTTATCAAAAAGGCGATGTAAAAGTTAGTCGAAAATCTCAGCGGTCTACCACCAACCGTAAGGCGAGATTAATCTCGCCTTACGGTTTACCCACCAGATACGGGCAAAAAATCCGGGCAAGCCGCCAATTTCCAAAGAACCCAAAATTTAAAGGGAAATGCTTTCATCATGTTCAAGAAATTCTTCGCGCTCATCATAGACAAAAGTAAAAAAGCAATGCCACGCTTTGGAAAGTCAAAAGCTGGAACGCCGAACGCCAACGACGACCCCAAAGACACAAACACCAATATCTCCGCCACCCCGGAGAGCCAGCCTGGGCAACCCGAGGCCACGCCGCAAACAAGCCCATCCCCCTGGAAATTTCCAGATTGGCAAACCGCTTTCCTGCTGTTGTTTTCGCTGACAATCGGAGTGATCCTCTTCCTGCGCCTGTTTCAACTGGACACGCTCCAGGCCGAGGTATATGGCGATATCGATATTGTGCTTAAATATATGCGAGGAATTTTGGCCGGGGAATGGCCCGTCAATTTCGTTCTCAGCGCCGGGCCGCTATACCATTACCTCATTGCGCCCATCGCCCTCTTTACCGGCGTGAACTACACAGGCATGAAAGTCGCATCGGCGATCGTCAGCCTGGCAGGGTTGGCCGCCCTGTACGCCTTCAGCCGCAGGCTAATCAACGACTACTTCGCATTGTTGGCGCTTTTCATTGCGGGGGTCTCATCCTGGCTGCTGGTTTTTAGCCGCTTGGGGAATTCACAAATTGCGCTGCCGCTGCTGACCATGCTCGCCTTGTGGCTGGTCGTGCGCATTGTTCAGTTTGGCCGCCTGCGCGATGTGATTGCCTGCGCGCTTGTATCCGGCCTTGGGCTGTTTCTCTATCCACAATCGTTTATCATGCCGGGGGTCATATTCGTGACCCTGCTGTGCCTGGGCTGGGCCAAGCAACCTCTTCCAAAAAACTGGGTCGTCACTTTTATTTTGGCCTCCATCCCCTGCGTGATCCTTTTTGTGCTGCTCGTGGTCGCCGACCCGTCCAATTTCAACGGCTATGTTGTCCACAAAATTCAGCCCGAAGGCAGCGACAATGCCCTCGTGGTACTCGCCGGGAATATCGGCAAGGCCGCGCTGGCCCTGCATGTGCGCGGCGATGAAGGCTTTCGCAGCAACCCCAGCACTTTGCCGCACCTGGATTGGGTCAGCGGTATTCTCTTCCTCGTGGGAGTGGTTTTCTGGCTGGTCAAAAAGGAAAGGCGGCGCTGGGTCCCACTCTGGCTGGTGCCTTTCCTTTTGCTGCAAGTGCCATCCATCCTGGTAATCAACCAACCCGCCGAAGTGCCATCCGCTTCGCGCACCCTGGGGGTGGCGCCGATTGCATACATACTGGTCGCATCGGGCCTTTGGTGGCTGATCCAGGTGATGTATACCCGCAAAAAATACTGGCTCACCGCTACCATAGCGGGGCTGTTCCTGGGAAGCATTCTGCTCCTAAATGCGCAGCGCTATTTTCAGACTTATATAGATGGGCTGCCGTATAGCAATACGCCCATTGGCCGCAGCGTCGCCATGTACGCCAATTCACTTCCCGATGAGACACAAGTTTACATGATCGGCTGCTGCTGGGAATACGGGATGCCCGAAAACTTTGTGCAGTACGAAATGACTCGCCCCCCGAATCTGCATTACTACGAGCCAAACAGTTTGTCCTGCGAACTACTAAAATCCATTCCCCTGCCGGCCGTTTTTGTCTGGAGTTTTCACAACGACCTGCCAGCCGCGCAACTTGAACTTTGCAAACAATGGCTCTCTCATCCCCAACGCTACACGTATCAAAGCAGGCCCATTTTTAATGCCGCCCCCCTGGATCGGGATTCTGGGCCAATCGCTGCCGAATCAACAGGCCCGAATCAACTTGACGAAACGCTGATACATGACATGGTTCAACTGGACGGTCAGACTGTCCAGGTGGAATATTCGCCCATCGACATGGGCAGCATCGGAGATTTATTCGACGGGAATACCGATTCGCTCATCCGAGGCAATGGCGCCAACCCAATGAAGGTGGTTTTGCATTTCTCGCCGCCGCGCAAAGTCAGCACAGTTGACCTGACGACGGGCAGCATGACCCATTTTCACGTCACGATAATCGTCGTATATACGGATAACAGTTCCCAAAGCGTCGATAAAGATTACCAAAACTTGCCCGATGACCCGCACATCTCGATACCATTGCCCGCATCCCAACTGGAGATAACCAGCCTGCATGTCCTGGTGCAGGACATGAATGCTCCCGCTGACGACGTGGAGCATATCCACCTGCGTGAATTGAAAATACAGTAGTCAACCGAAAAACCGCCCTGTGTCAGATGCGAATAAACCAGCAGGCCGCCGACTTGATTGTCTGGCGGCCTGCCTTTTTGGG
>JBARBA010000675.1:0-7245 GCA_049792555.1 Anaerolineales bacterium | reverse complement strand
GCGCCAGTCCCGGCTTTTGTCTCTCCGGCTTACTTCAAGACCGCGTCAAAAAACGCAATCGTGCGGTCCATGGCCAGGTTGAAGTAGTTCGTCAGGTTGTGGTTATCGCCCAGGTAAACGTATAGCTCCACCGGGTGGCCGGCTGCGCCCGCCTGTTCGGCCAGCGACTCTGAGAACGACGGCGGCACGTCTTCGTCAGCCGAGCCGTAGTGCAGTTGCAGCGGGCCGGATAGGTCTGCCAGGTAGCTGTTGGCCGAGATCGAATCCCAAAAGGCCGGGTTCTCTTCCGGCGTACCGAACTGCGCCGGCCAATCGTCCATCCATTGACGTGAGTTGGCCGGCGGGATCGACGGCCCTGCGGGCCAGTTGTATAACAGGTCGGGGTAGGCCGCCACCACCCCCGACCAGATGACCCCCACTTTGACGTCTTTCGAGATGACCATGCAACGCAACGTCAGGTAGCCGCCCATCGAGTGGCCCCACATGCCGATCTTTTGCGGGTTGACCTGTGGGTAGCGCTTGAGCGACGCGACTGCGTTGAGCACGTCCACTTCGTAGCCGGGGTCGCCGTAAGCGCCCTCCGCTTCGCCCTCCGAGTGGCCGTGCCCGCGATAATCGATGCGGAAGACCACGTAGCCGCTGCGCGCCAGCCGGTCTACGTAAGCGACGTAACGCTCGGTGGTGTGATACTCAGCAGGCGGAATATAACCGTGATTGAAAACGATGCCTGGCCAACCGCCTTTGGGCATCTTGCCATCCGGCACGGTCAGGAGGGCGTAAATTTTCAATCCCTGTGAAAGGTAATAAACGTAATAGCGTTGGTAGTTGGCCCCCGCATCCAGCTTCTGGTCGATCACGATCTCGCTGCCGGGGTAGGAACCCTGGCGCATGGCTTCGATGGACATTGGGAAGAGCGTCGGTTGCGCCGGGTCGCGCGTAGGGCTGAGTGTGATCGTCGGCGTGGCGGTTCTCGAAGGCGAGGGGGAAGCGCTGGGGGTGGTCGTCGCTGTCGGCGTAGACGTCAATGTTGCCGTGGGGGACGCCGTGTCCGTAGGGTATGGCGTGGGACTCAGCGAATCTGTGTGCGTCGGGTTGGGCCTGCGCGTGGAAGCCTGTCTGGGAGTATTTGACGGCTGTAGGGATGCAGCGCTGGCCGGTTGCGAGGCGGGCGGGGTGGCCACCTGCCCGCAGGCGCTCAAAAACAAGCCCAGGGCAACGAAAGCGAAAGCGACGCCGCACATTTTACGCATGGGAAACTCTCCACAGAAGATACCTGATTGTACCGCTTGACCGGCAAAACGAAAGGTGACTGTCGCTTTGCGGTTCGGGTATAATTCCCCGCCGGAACAGGCCATGCCAAAAATCCGCTACATGGAAACACTTCTTTATGCGCTTGCCGGTGGGACGCTGATCGCCCTGGCGCGATTAATCCCCGCCGGGTCTTTTTTCATCAAAGGGCGCGCGGGAATCTGCTCGTCTCTGCTAACCGGCTACGGCGGGCTGCTGCTTTTATGCGCCTTCGTCAGCTTTCTGTATGCGCGCCGGGGCCGGTCGCTGGGCGCTGCGCTGGCAGCGCAGGCGCGGGCTACGTTCGGGACGGTCCGGGAAATCGGCGGCTGGCTGGCAGGACGCTGCGACAGGCGCGGAGATGTCTTTGCCCTGCTGGCCGCGACGCTGTTGGGCGTCGGCGCGCGCGCTTTTTTTATGTCCCAGCCCATGCGCCTGGACGAAGCCTATACGTTTTTATACTATTTAAGCCAGGGGCGCGATCCTTTTTACTACAACGTTCCCAATAACCACGTCTTGCACACACTGTTGGCGAAACTTGCCGTCCTGGTCGGCGGCGCACAGCCTGTCGCAATCCGCTTCCCGGCGTTCGTCGCGGGCATTTTATGTATTCCGGCCATGTTCCTGGTCGTCAGGGCCTTCCATAAGAATGGGGGAGTGCTGGCTGCGCTCGCCATGGCCGTTTTTCCCTACATGATCCTGTATTCGACCATGGCCAGGGGCTATTCGTTGATCGTGTTATTAACGTTACTCCTGGTCCTGGCGGGCCGGTTCTATCTCGAAAAGCCATCCTTGGCCGGTTGTATCTTGATTGCCGTCATTTCGGCGTTGGGCCTTTTTACCATCCCGACCATGGCCTTTGTCCTGGCGGGCGTCTATCTCTGGCTGGCGCTCGCGCTGTGGATCAAGTCTCGAAATGCGCTTGCGTTGTGTCGGGACTGCGTGTTTCCGGTGCTGGCGATCACGGCCATTTTGACGGTCATCTTCTATACGCCCACGTTGATCTCGTCGAATGGGGCGGGCGCGATCTTTTCGAATAAGTACGTGGACGCAACCTCCTGGAAGGATTTTTGGGTACACGTCTCTCCCCACTTTCAGCAAGTCGTCTCCGACTTTTTCAGGGACGTGCCCGAGCTGGCAAAATATGCCGGGGTTCTCCTGGCGCTGATCGGGCTTGCGTTGAGCGCCGCCCGGCGCGAGTGGACTACGTTCCTGCTGATCCCGGCCATCTTTGCGGGCGGGCTGGCGGTCTTCTTTGCCAAACAGGCCATCCCCTTTGTGCGCACCTGGATCTACCTGATCCCGTTTTTCCTGCTGTTTGCCGACCTGGGCTACACGTCCCTGACCCAAAAGCTACAGCCCAGGCTCAAACTTGCCTCCGATAGCCTGATCTTGATTGCCGGCCTGGTTTTCGTCGGGGCGCTGATTTCCACAAATGCCATTGCCAAATACCCCGATACCGGCGCGTTCCCCGAAGCGGCGACGGTGGCGCAATACTTGAAACCGCTGTTGACCGGGGGCGAGTTTATTGCCGTCAAGGATAAGGCCAATTATCCGTTGTATTATTATTTGTGCGTTGACAACGCCCCGCCGCAGAACAAGGATTTGGACCCCAAAACCGTCAAGCGCTATTTCGTCGTCCAAAACAGTTGGTATACCCTGGGCGATCTCACCAAACAACCGGCAGAACCCATCTTCACCTTTGGGGATGCGACGGTCTATACCTCGGTTAGCAAAACTGAGCCGATCTGGCAGGGGTTTGTGTTCGAGTGTCGCGATACGCATCCGTAAGGCCTTGTTTGGATGCGGCATGACGGCGCGTTGGATCAGAAGCCAGCCTGGAAAGGCTGGCTTTTTTGATTCCCGGCGCAAGAATAGAGTCCTCGAAGAGTCCAGAGAGAGTCCAGAGAGAGTATTTTGGGGGTATTCTCGTCTCAATATTAATAACACGGTAGCATTTCCAAACCAGGTAAGGCCGATAGATCGTTGAGCACCCAGGCATGACCGCATTCAAAAACTCATTCCCGCATGACGCAGTAGCGCCCGGTTCAAAAGCGTACTTTTCGATTTTTTGCTAAATTTTTTTCGATCCTTGCGTTATCGATAACGGGAACGGTAACAGATTTGGGCCATGTAAACTTTATCTCTCAATGAGACAGCCGGCGAAAGGAGGCACTCCAACAAACATTTGCTTTTGCAGCGTCTTTGTTCCAAAAGAACCGATTTTTTCAAACCAACCATACTCGTTAAAAAAGGAGAAAAAATGAAACTAAAGAGGATTTTTCAAACTGGTATTTTGTGCCTGGCTATCGTTGTCGCTTTGATGGCGCTTGGCCTTCCGCTATTGGCTAAAGCCGCAGGCGCGAATGTCCTGACGAATGCAGATATGGAATCCGGCACAACCAACTGGGTTGTCAACGGCGTCGGGACGCTTTCGTCTGACACGACTCAATTCCACGGCGGCTCGCACTCGGTCAAGATCACCGGGCGCACATCCGCCTGGAACGGCATCGGCCAAAATGTGGCTGTTTCCAATTTCCCGACCAGCGGCCAAAACTGGACGGTCTCGGTTTGGGTGCGGTCACAGACCGGAACTCCGACTGGCGTTGCGACAGTGAGACTGACAGCCAGCACAACCACCTATGTCAACCTGGCCAGCGCAGCGATTAACTCAACCGGCTGGACGCAGTTGACCGGAACCGTGCCGGTTTCGTGGAGCGGAACCTTGACGGGCGTGCTGTTCTACGTCGAGACCGCCGCCGGCACCGACAATATCTACATTGACGACGCCTCGTTAAGCAACGCCGGCGGCGCGACCGCCACCCCCGGCGGTCCCACGCCCACCCGGACCAACACTCCCGTCGCCACGCCGACTCCCGGCGGTTCATGCGCCCTGCCTTCGACGTACAAGTGGACCTCGACAGGCGCGCTCGCGCAGCCGAAATCGGGATGGGCCTCGCTCAAGGACTTCACCAATGTCGTCTACAACGGCAAGCACATCGTCTACGCGACGAACCACGACACGGGATCGACATGGGGCTCGATGGCCTTCGCCCCCTTCACCAATTGGACCGATATGGCCTCCGCCACCCAGACCGGGATGTCTGCTGCCACAGTTGCGCCGACGCTCTTCTACTTTGCCCCGAAGAGTATCTGGATCCTTGCCTACCAGTGGGGCCCGACCGCCTTCAGCTACAAGACATCCTCCGACCCCACCAACGCGAACGGCTGGTCAGGCGCGAACACGCTCTTCTCCGGGAGCATTTCCGGCTCGAGCACCGGGCCGATCGACCAGACGGAAATCTGCGACAGCTCGAACTGCTATCTGTTCTTTGCCGGTGACAATGGCAGCATTTACCGGGCCAGTATGCCGATCGGGAACTTCCCGGGCAGCTTTGGTTCTTCTTCGACGGTCGTGATGAGCGGCAACACGAACGACCTGTTCGAGGGAGTGCAGGTCTACACAGTCCAGGGGCAGGGCAAGTACCTCATGCTGGTCGAGTCGATCGGCAGCAACGGCAGATACTTCCGTTCGTACACCGCAACCAGTCTCGGTGGTTCGTGGACGGGGAATGCCACCTCCGAAAGCAATCCCTTCGCCGGCAAAGCCAACAGTGGCGCCACCTGGACCAACGACATCAGCCACGGGGATCTGGTTCGCAACAATCCCGACCAGACCTTTACCGTCGACCCATGCAACCTGCAGATGCTTTACCAGGGACGCGATCCCAGTTCCGGCGGCGACTACGGCCTGCTGCCGTACCGACCGGGCGTCTTGACGAAGGCCTGGTAGGTGGAGCCGAATTTCACCAGCGGTGACTACGGCATACTGTCCGGGTCTACAACTGGCTGGACGCAGTTGACCGGAATTGATGATCCAAATTTGCATCAGTAATCTGTTGTAAGAGTGGGCGTGAGTCCATGGTTCACGCCCACTTCTTAAATTTACTTATCAAGGAGAAATTATGAAACTGAACTTCAAGTCTTGGAAGAACAAAGCAATTATCCTGGTGATCGGCCTTGCCCTCCTTGTTAGTCTGGGGGGTGCGGGCCTGAAAGCATCTGCCGCCGGGACGGGGCCTTGCGACATTTACGGCGCTGCCGGCAACACATGCGTCGCCGCGTACAGCACGGTGCGCGCTCTGTACGGCGCATACAGTGGCAGCCTCTATCAGGTCAGGCGGTCGGATGGCGCAACTCAGGACATCGGCGTCCTGAGCACGGGCGGCTATGCCAACGCTGCCGCGCAGGATACCTTCTGCTCCGGCAAGACCTGCACCATTTCCATCATCTATGACCAGTCCGGCAAGGGCAATCATCTCACGAAAGCGCCCGGCGGGAGCGCCACCTATGGTCCAAACCCCGACGTGGAAGCAGTCGCCGACGCTCTCCCGATTACGATCGCCGGCCATAAGGCCTACGGAGTCCACGTGGTCGGGTCTTCCAGTTGGACGGCTACGGGTCAAGTCGGCTATCGGAACACCAACACGAATGGCATCGCAAAGGGCGACAACCCGGAGACCGAATACATGGTGACCGACGGCACGTATTACAACGGCTCGTGCTGCTTCGACTTCGGTAACGCAGAGATGCAACCCGTCGCCGGCGGATACGGCACCATGGAAGCCGTCTACTTCGGCAATAACACCTGGTGGGACAAAGGCGCTGGAAACGGCCCCTGGGTTATGGCGGACCTCGAAGTCGGTGTCTTCAACTCCGGCAACGCGAATGGAAGTTGGGTCACGAACAACAATGACATCTCGTTTACGTACCCCTTCGTCACCGCTTACCTCAAAGGCAATTCCGCGAGTGGATCGGGTGGGGGGCCTTTCACGCTCAAGGGCGGCAATGCGCAGTCTGGCTCGCTCATTACAGTCTACGACGGGGCGTTTCCCCCCAGCTATTCTCCCATGCACAGGCAGGGTGGCGTCGTCCTCGGAGTTGGCGGCGACAACAGCAGCATGGCCCACGGAAATTTCTACGAAGGAGTCATGACCACCGGCTATGCCTCAACGGCCACCGATAACGCCGTACAGGCCAACATCGTCGCGGCGGGGTACGGAAGCGGCACAATCAGCCCGACCGCCACACCGACTCGCACCACCTCCCCCAACGCCCCGACAGCGACGCGCACCCGCACCCCCACACCGGGGGCTTCTCTCACCCCTGGCGGCCCAACCCCCACCCGCACAAACACGCCCACTCCGGGTAGCGGCTCATGCAGCCCGGTGAGTTCCACCATTACAGCCCCCTTCACCTACGATGTCGCAGGGACGTTCTGCTGGCAATCGAGCAACCTGGGCAGTTACATCACCTCATGGAACCTGACCAGTCTGACGGTCAACGGCGTGAACGAGACCAACTTGTACGTCGCTTCGGGTTCTTACCCCGCCAAGATCAACGGCTACTGGTATGTGAGCTACAGCAGCGCCGTCTCTTACGGTCACTTCGAAGCAAAGTAAGGGCGGGTCTCAGACCCGCCCCCGCCATAAAAACAACCGGCGTGGAGCGGCCACCTTGCGCTGCTCCACGCCATTGTTTAACCCGCCACATCTGTTCAGCGGCGCGGCGCGCCCTCCAGCGGCAGGCAGGTCGTGAAAGTGCTGCCCACGTTGAGCGTTGAAGTCACCGAAATCTGACCGCCCATGCTGGTGACAAGCTGCTTTGCAATCGATAGCCCCAACCCGGCCCGTTCGGTGCCGGTCTCCTGACCAGCGCTGCCGCGCCGGAAGGGTTCGAAGATATCGGGCAATTGTTCGGGCGGGATGCCGGGGCCGGTATCCGCCACTTCGATGCACAGGATCTCTTTTTCGGGACAACCCCACAGCAGCGGACGCCGCCAGGGATGCAGGCAAGCCTGATCGTTTTTTCGACCGGGCCGGGGCGCGGCATCCGTTTCAATCAGCGATTCCGTGAAAGAGTCCGCTGAAAGAAAAGCCCGGCGGCGGTCGCTGAAAC
>JBARBA010000674.1:0-4333 GCA_049792555.1 Anaerolineales bacterium | reverse complement strand
GGTGAGAGTAAGGGACATTTTTTATCCGCAGATTTCGCAGATTGAACGGATTTTTCTTTGTCGTGACTAAAAATCAAACGTTTATATTCCAGGCTGGGCGCGCCGAAGTTGATCAATAAGGCGCGTTGGAACCCGGTGGCCTTCAGGTAGTTTAGCACCTGGGCTTCGTCAGCGCCTGTCAACTGCGACTGCGCTTTGAATTCTACGATAATCTCGGAGAAACATACAAAGTCGGCTCTGTATTGTGCGATGGGTTTCTCTTTGTAATAGACCGGCAGAAGCACCTCGCGCGCAAAAGGGATTTGGCGCAAGGGGAATTCAATCACTGCGGCTTCCTGGTAGACCACTTCCAGAAACCCATGCCCCAGTTGTTTATGAATTTCCATGCACGCGCCAATAATTGCGTATGTTTGTGGGTCGCGTATGTCTGCCATTTAGAGGAGTCCTTTAAAAATTAAAAATCATCTGTGGCATCTGCGCAATCTGCGGATTATCTTTTCACCCCTGTAATCTTGACACCGGCATGGGTCGAGCTGTAGTGTTTGTTCATATAAATCAGCAGGCTGGTCATGCCCTCCACCACGGATGCGTTTTCGAGCGGACCGGCGTCCCAGCCCGTCAGGCCGGCGGCTTCGACCAGCTTGATGATCTCGGCGCGGGCTTGCTTGCTGGTGCCTGTCACCAGAACGTCGCATTCCACTGCGTCGGTGCTCATTAGCAGTTCGAATGAAATGTTTTGGAAGGCGTCTACAATTTCCGCTTCTTTCCCTAAAATCTCGCGCGCTTCCTGCGCCGCAGACCCGGCGGGCGGCATCTGGGCTTTATGCACTTGGGGCGGGACGAGTGGAACCACCACGTCCACCAGGATTTTACCTTTGAGCGCTTCTTTGATCAGTTCCAACGTTTCGCGGTGGGCGGCGTAGGGCACGGTCAGCGCCACGATATCGGCCTGCTGCGCTGCGGAAAGGTTGTCTGCGCCCTGGATGGAGAAGAATGTTTCGGGAGCCGAGTCGGCAGCCAGCAGCGCCTTGAGTTCTTCGGCGGCGGCGACGGCTTTCTCAGGCGCGCGCGAGCCGATAATGATTTTGTACCCGGCCCTGGCCCAGCGGAACGCCAGTCCTTTGCCTTCTTTGCCGGTGCCGCCCAGGATGGCGATGGTAATGAGTAATCGGTTGGACATGTTTTTTCCCTTTCTCTAAATCAGTTGGACTTCCACTTCGTCCGGTGAGTTGACCGGCTGGAGACAAACAAAGCCCTGGCAGATATAGGCCGTGGGCTGGTTATTCAGTAACGGGCGTTCCCGGAGCAAGGCCGGCGCCCCGCTTTCCGGCGGGTCGGCGGAAATGGCCGCCACTTGCCGGGGCCGGTAGCTTTTCCAGAGCGCTTTCAGCAATGCCTGCGTTTTGGCATCCCCAGGATCGCCGACGATGGCCACTTCGCGCGTCGGCCCGACGGCAAAATCTGCGGCGCACAGCCACTGCGCGAATGCGGTGGGGTAGCGCAAGGCTGAATCCAGGATGGCGGCCAGCATGTCTTCGGCCAGGTTGCGCCAGGCGGGGCGGTCTCCGTAGGCGGCCAATTCAAGCAAGGTAGTTGCGGCCAGCGCATTGCCGGATGGCGTGGCGTTATCCTGTATGTCTTTGGGGCGGATGAGCAGCGTTTCGTGGTCGTCGCGTGTGTCGAAGAAGCCGCCGTGTGAGTCGGCGTAATGCGCGACCATTTCGTCGGCCAGTTTCAAGGCGGCGGTGTACCAGGCAGGGTTGGGGTCGGATTGATACAGCGCCAGCAAGGCGTGGATCAGCCCGGCGTAATCTTCCAGATAGGCATTGTGTTTGGCCTGTCCCGCGCGCCAGGAACGCAGCAGGCGGCCATCGACGTATAAGTTGTCCAGCAGGAAGCGCGCGTTGCGGATGGCCGTTTCGAGGTAGTCTGGCCGGTCGAGATAGCGGGCGGCCTCGGCGAAGGCGGAGAGCGTCAGGGCGTTCCACATCGCCAGGACTTTGTCGTCGGTTCCGGGTCGGGTTCTGGCTGCCCTGGCGGTTAAAAGCCGGGAATGGCACCCGGCCAGTTTGGCGGAGGCCGTTTCCGGGTCGAGTTTGAATCGCGCCGCCAACGTGGAATCGTCCAAAGCGCGTTGCAAGATCGTTTTGCCTTCCCAATTGCCCAGCGGCGTAATCCCATAGGCGGCTTTGAAAAAATCGAAATCCGGGCCGAGGGCAGATTGTAGTTCGCCTTGCGTCCAGACGTAGAATTTGCCTTCTTCGCCTTCCGAATCGGCGTCGAGGCTGCTGTAGAAACCGCCGCCAGGGTGGGTCATTTCGCGCCGGATGAAGTTTAGCGTTTCTTCGCATACGCTGCGGAATTTGGCGTTACCCGTGAGCAGGTAGCCGTGCAGGTAGGCCAGGGCAAGCTGGGCGTTGTCGTACAGCATTTTTTCGAAGTGCGGCGTTTTCCAGGTGTTATCCATGCTGTAGCGCGCAAACCCACCGCCGCCGACGTCGTACATGCCGCCGCGCGACATGGCGCTGAGGGCGTGGGCCGCGGCTTTCAGCGTTTGCTCGCGCTGCGGCGAGGCTGTTGACGCGCGGCGCAGCAGGTATTCGATGGTCATGGGCTGGGGAAATTTGGGCGCGCTGCCCCAGCCGCCGTAGCCCCAATCGTAGGCTTCGAGCAGCGATTGCGCGGCGGCTTCGAGCGTCTCTTTGGTGATGTTTTGCGCGTTTTCAGCGGACTGGATTTGTGGCTGGATGTGTTGAATCACCTGGTTGCTGACGCGATCGACCTCGCCGCGTTCTTCACGCCAGGCGTTGGCGAGGCTGAACAGGACATCTTTGAAGGACGGCATGTTGTAGCGCGGGACGGGCGGGAAGTAGGTGCCCGCATAAAAGGGCCGCAGGTCGGGCGTGAGGAAGACCGACATCGGCCAGCCGCCCGAACCGGTCATGGCGGTGGTGGCTTGCATGTAGATGCTGTCGAGGTCGGGCCGTTCTTCGCGGTCGACTTTGATGTTGACGAAGTTCGCGTTCATGAGCGCGGCGGTTTCGGGGTCTTCAAACGATTCGTGCTCCATGACGTGGCACCAATGGCAGGCGGCGTAGCCGATGCTTAGGAAAATGGGTTTGTTCTCGGCGCGCGCCCTCGCCAGGGCTTCTTCGCCCCAGGGGTACCACTCCACGGGGTTGTGGGCGTGTTGCAGCAGGTAGGGCGAGTTTTCACTAATAAGATGGTTGGGCATGGGGTGCCTGTAAATTGGTTTGTCTCTACTGGAAAATAGCGCCTGATTTCTGGTAAGCTTGGGCTGCATTTGCCTTTTGTCTGTTCGATTTTACACCGGTTCTGCTGATGGATCGAAGCGAACATGTTCAAGGAGCGATGATGATACATCTCCAACAAGTGTTTCGCAGAATGATGATATTGGGCTTATTCATCCTGGTTGCCGGTTTGGCAGGCTGCGCATCCATGAAGACAGCGCCCGTTTACCCTACCAATACCCCAATGCTGACGCCCGATTACAGTAATTATTGGCTGCGCAAACAGCCCTGCGCCGCTCCCTGCTGGGAAGGGATTACGCCCGGCGTCACAACGTACAAGGAAGCTCTCAAGTTATTAGAGCAAAACAGTTCTGCTACCAATGTAAAACTAACTTTACCAGAAGAAATTCACTGGGATTGGCGTGGAACAAATAATGGCGGAGGTGAACTCAGATTCGACGCCTGGGCTGAGAAGCCAGTGATACAGAGCATTGTCGTTGGTTTGCCTGAGCCTGTCAAATTGAAAGATGTGATCGCTGCCTTCGGCTACCCCAGCCATGTAAGCGTTGATGCGGAAGAAGGTGCTGATATTGGAACTGGAATGTACTATGGGATACACCTTTATTACATCCCATCAGGTTTTTACTTCGATCTTTATGAAGATGTTGATGGAAAATCTATAAAGCCTGTCATCTCGCCGGAAACAGAGATTGGAGCCATAATTTTCTTCGTCCCATCCATGGATGGTCTGCATAAAGCATATGTCCCTAAGAATGAGAATCCAATACCCTGGCAGGGAACCTTTGATTTCGATACCTATTGCAAGCTCCAGTATGGGTCGGAAGCTGATTTTTATTGCCAATAGCCTGAAAACGGCGATGCTGATGGTAGAATTCTTCATCATAAAACTTTGCACTACTCTCTTTTCTCTATTCTCTACTCCCTGGAACAATATGAAATCTGGACTCGATCCCCTGATGGAAGTTAGAAACCTAAACGCGAATTTTTTGAGGTGAATATGGCAGATTTTGAAATTGTTGAAAAGGAACTTTCTTATGCGATTATGCAGGCTGTATATGAAG
>JBARBA010000673.1:0-9370 GCA_049792555.1 Anaerolineales bacterium | reverse complement strand
GCATCGGCCCGGACCCGGACACAATAACATTCCCCGCAACAGAAGCCCCCGATAACGACGACAACGGCGTCACCAGCTTCGCCGGCAATACCGTCAATTACGTCTCCTCGCAAGCCGTCACACTCGGCCCCGGCGCGAGCGAACCAGTTAACGATAACGACCCCGCCGCCAACCCGCAGGCTGGTGAAGCGCCAAACGATCAAAGCAACCGCACCGTAGATTTCGGCTTTTATCGCGTGGCGTTGAGCAACCAGATCTTCGTGGATGCCAACGCCAACGGCGCCTACGATGGCGCCGCTGAAAACTTGCCAGGCGCGACAGTCGATTTGTATGCCAGCGACGGCACAACGCTGCTCGCTTCGACCACATCCGGCGTAGGAACCGGCACATACTTGTTCAGCGGTTTGGCCGCAGGCGATTACATTGTAAAGGTCACACCTCCCGCCGGGTACCAGAGCACAGTCGATACCGCCAACCCCGGCGATACGACCACCCCAAATAACAACATCGACAACAACGACAACGGCATCGGCATCGGCACCGGACAGGTCTCCAGCAATATCGTAACCATCATACCTGGCACTTCTCCGCTTGCGCCGAATGACCTTGTTAACAATCCAACCGGCACAACCACCAATCCCACCCTGGATTTTGGCTTCGAACTATCAGCCACTCCCACGCCCACCGTCACTGCCACCCCGACCGTGACCGAGACGCCCACGCCAACTGAGACGGCTACCCCAACCGTGACCGTGACCGAGACGCCCACCCCGAGCGCCACAGTTACCGAAACGCCCACCCCAACCGTCACTGAAACGCCGACCCCAACCGAGACGTTCACCCCAACGGAAACGTTCACTCCGACCGTGACCGAGACGCCGACTGTGACCCAAACGCCGACGCCAACCGCCACTGAGACGTTCACCCCGACCGAGACATTCACCCCAACGGAAACGTTCACTCCGACCGTGACCGAAACGCCGACTGTGACCCAGACGCCGACTCCAACCGCCAGCGAGACACCCACCCCAACCGAGACGTTCACCCCGACTGAGACGTTTACCCCAACCGTGACCGAGACGCCGACTGTGACCCAGACGCCGACTCCAACCGCCAGCGAGACACCCACCCCAACCGAAACGCTCACCCCGACTGAAACGTTCACTCCAACAGTGACCCAGACGCCAACTCCAACCGTCAGTGAGACGCCCACCCCAACTGAAACGTTCACCCCAACGGAAACGTTCACCCCGACCGAGACGCTCACTCCGACCATCACCGTCACTGTCACCGAGACTCCGACCGTGACCGAGACGCGCACGCCAACCGTCACGCCCACGATCACCCCGACGACTCAGGCCCGCATCCATATCGACAAGTCGGTCAGCAAGGTTGTGTTCGTCAATCCAACCACGTTCAAGATCACCTACCGGCTTGCTGTTCAAAATACCGGCAACGTCATCCTCAACAAAGTACAGGTGCAGGATGATCTCAGGCTTACTTTCCCCGCACCCGCCAGCTTCGCCGTGCAAAGCGTCGCCAGCAGCACTTTCACCGTCAACCCGGCTTATAACGGCAGGACGGACATCAACCTGCTAAAGGGAACCGATTCACTGAACGTCGGCCAACAGAAAATCATCATACTGGTCGTGCAGGTTACTACCGACGGCAAGGCCAAAACTTATATCAATACCGCCAAAGCCATCGGCTATCCTCCGCATGGCGCTAAAGTGATCGATATTGACACCGCCCCCGGCCCGGCGATTGTAGACCCGGTCATTACCAAGAGCGTAGATAAGAAACACGTCAAAATAGGCGACATCCTCACCTTTACCCTGACCGTTACAAACCAGGGTAACGAGCCTGCCGTAAACGTGCATGTGTTCGACACATTACCTAACGTTCTGGATCTTGTCAGTGTGACCGCTACGCGTGGCGCAATCACCACATCGGGTCGACAGGTTGAAGTTAATCTTGGAAACGTATTACCCGGTGAAGTGATCAAGATTACCATCAAGGCGCGCGTAAACACCGGCGCCAAGTCGTCCTTTACCAACACATCTCACCTGACGACCGACTCGAAAACCGACATCATTAGTAATGATACGTCTGGTGTAACAATGGACATGGGCGGCACGCCATCCCTGCCGAATACGGGTTTTGCGCCGGACCGCGTGACATCGTTGCCTGCGCAACCGAAGGCATTGGCCTATTCCCCATTCGATCAATTCTCTCTTGCGATCCCGCAATTGGGGATTCGGATGCCTATCGTCGGCGTGCCTCAAGTAGACAACACCTGGGACGTCTCGTGGCTGGATACCAATGCAGGCTGGCTGAACGGAACCGCCTTCCCAACCTGGTCCGGCAACAGCGTGCTCACCGGACACGTTTACCTGCCCAACGGCAAACCGGGTCCGTTCGTAAACCTGGGAACCCTGAAATATGGCGACCAGATTATCGTCAACTTCGCAGGCAACAAATATATCTATTCAGTGCGGACCGTTAGCATTATCAATCCAGATGATCTCACGCCGTTCCAGCACGAGGATTTGTCGTGGCTGACGTTGATCACCTGTAAACAGTACGACCAGACAACCGATTCGTACAAGCTAAGAACGGTGGTTCGCGCAGTATTGATAAGCGTATCAAGCGGTTATTAATATAACCGCCGCAACAAGTTCAGAAACACCGATAACCAGACTGGCATACCAAGTTGGTATGCCAGTCTGGTTTGTGGATTGACCCTAAAACACATCATTGTTTGCTGATGATGGGTCAAGGTCAAAGGCTTGGCGCAAACAACGCAGACGCTGCCGTTTATCGATACAATCCATTTTGAAACAGTTCAGGGCGCTCCAACCAACCCACCTTTTCTCATGAACCCACTCAAAAAAATCAACCGGTTTTATTTACTGTTCACAGCGACGCTGATCGTCCTGGCGATTTCTATCCTGGGTGTAATTGCTTACACAAATTGGGTTGGCATCTCCGTCAGTTTGTACACCGCCAACCCGCGTGATCAAATCGGCCCCTACGAAACCTTGACGCTTGCATTTTCGCAAGCTGTGCGGCCAGCCGATGTTGAAAACCAATTGCAGTTGCAGCCAACCATCCCCGGCAAGCTGGATTGGCAAAACGACCATACGCTGCGCTTTACCCCTACCAAGCCTTATCTCGGAACCATTACCGTCCGACTTGGGCCGGGAAAATTCGGGGTGAATGGCGACTCAATGCGCATGGACGCATCCTGGACGTTGACAGTACGCCAACCGTCCATTGTTTATATCAACGCTGCCGAGCCAAAAGACGAGTTGATGGTGATTCCTGCCGAGGGAGGTTCAACACGCCAATTGACTTTCACCGGCGGCAAAGTTTTTGACTTTGACGTCTCTCCATCAGGGAATACGGTCGCTTATTCAATCCCTAACGATCAGCAAGGTTCCGATCTCTGGCTGGTGAACCGAAATGGGCAAAACCCGCGCCGGCTGCTGGCGTGCAACGCAGACAATTGCTTCGCCCTGACCTGGTCACCGGATGGCAGGCAAATTGCTTACAGCCGCCAATTGCCCAATTCGACTGAGGAAGACCCACGGGTGAGTCCCTGGATCATCAATGTTGAGACAGGCAAGGATCAGCCGGTTTTTTCTGCCCCGAAGACCATCGGCTCCGGCGTATTGTGGTCTCCTGATGGCAACTGGTTGGCATCCTTTGATGAAAAAACAGCCCAAATTCGTGTCGTAAACCTAAAATCCGGTAAAGAAGTATTGCTGCCAAGCAATTCAGATCAGCTTGGCAGTTGGTCGCCGGATGGCAAATTCCTGATCCATCCAGATTACACAACGGGAGTGGATCCCGCATCATCCAATCTCATTATATTAACGAATTTTCTGACCCTCGTAGACTTCAAATCGGGAAAAGCCACGACTTTATTGAAAAAAGCCAGTGACGAGAACGACTACTTATATGGAAACCCGGTTTGGTCGCCGAACGGGGATCAAATTGTCCTTAGCATGGGTAGTCTTCGACATAGAACTCCGCAGCTCTGGGTCGTCCGTGCAGATAAGCCTGACGAGGCGGTTATGACGGCGGCGCAGGGTTATAGTTACGATTATTACCAATGGAATACGTGGGGAACCGGCCTTGTGATTCAGCAGGCGAATCGCAAGAGGGGATACCTGCCCGAAATTGCCGTTTGGTATCCGGCTCATGGATACAAGGTTGTTGGCGAAAACGGCATCTCCCCACACTGGCTGCCGTAATGCGTCATTTTTCGTTATGATATAATCGCCTTAATACCTTCAATCAGGGAGCATTTTATGGAAATTACCGCCAAACAGTACAAACATTGTGACGTAGTGACCGTTGCCGGGCGTGTGGATAGCTCCACTGCGCCCAAACTTTCTGAAGCCCTGGATGCGATCATCGCCGCCGGGCGTTATAAAATTGTGCTCGATTTGACGGACCTCGAATATATGTCCAGCGCCGGTTTCCGTGCCTTGATCGCCGCGCAGCGCAATTGCAAGCACCATAACCAGGGCGAAGTCGTGCTGGCCGATGTCCCGGAGAATATCAACAACGCGCTCGAACTGGCCGGTTTCACCACGCTTTTCAAACTCTTCAAGGACCTGACCTCCGCCGTCGGCCATTTCTAACCAGCCTGTTTTCGCCATCGAGATGAAAACATCTTTTTTGCCGTAATTCCACAAACCGCTCTGACTCGCCAGTTAGGGCGGTTTCATCTTTCATCTTTCATCTTTCATCTTTCATCTTTCATCTTTCATCCTTCATCTTTCATCCTTCATCTTTCATCCTTTGCCCACCCAAACCTTCCCCGCCCGCTTTGAATCGCTCAACGCCATCCGTGAATTCGTGGCGGCGGCGGCGCGTTCGGCCGGGTTGGACGATAAGGAAGTCTACAACGTTCAACTGGCGGCGGATGAAGCCGCCTCGAACATCACCGAACATGCCTATCAGGGCGTTGCCGACGGGCAGATCGAAATTTTGGCGCAGGTGGTGGATGACGCGCTGCAAATCGTGCTGCGCGACCAGGGCAAGCCGTTCGACCCCGATGAGATCGACGAACCGAATGTGGATGCCGCGCTGGAAGAGCGCGTCATCGGCGGGCTGGGGCTGCTCTTCATGCGCAAGCTGATGGACGAGTTGCGCTTCGCGTATGCGCCCGAAAGCGGCAACACGCTGACAATGATCAAGCGCCTGCCAGCTGGAAAAACCCGGCGCTCCAAATGGCGCGAGTTGCTTTTTGGCCTGGGCGACCATATGCTGGCGGCGACGACCTTTGCCGTGCAGCGCGATTTGCTGCTCGAAACAGTCTCACGCCTGATCGCCGAGGGGGAAACCGACTTGTGGCTGAACGAACCCTATTTCCGCCTGCCCGATTGGACGGAGAGCATTTTCCTGTCCGAGCCGCCGACCGGGTTGATGCGCCAAGCCCACGAAACGGGAAAAACCGCCCGCGAGATTAACGGCGAAACGCTTTCGCTGGCGATCCCGCTGCGGCGCGCGCAGACCGGCCTGGGGGTCGTTGAAGTCCGCCGGTTAAACGGAAAGAAGTTCTCGCGCCGCGAACAAGACCTTTTGGCGGGCCTGACTCAAATCGCCTCCATTGCGCTTTTTGCCTGGCATTTGGAGGTTTTAGACCGCTGGCGGCTGGGACAACTGGGGCTGGTGCGCACCGTCAGCGCGCAGATCGCCAACGAACCGGACCTGGACGAGCTGGCGCGCCGCGTGACTCGCCTGATTCGGTCGACGTTCAAATATTATTACGTCGCCATTTTTACGCTGGAGCGCAGCCAAACCGTGCTGACGTTCCGTTCGAGCGCGGGCGGCGCGGAAAGCCACATAAGACCGTTGGGGTTTAGCGTGGAACTGGGCCAGGGGCTGGTGGGCAACGCAGCGGCGGGCGGCGAGCAGATTTTGGTCAACGATGTGCGCGCCGAACCGCGCTTCCGCTACGTGGATAGTTTGCCCGAAACACAGTCGGAAGTGGCCATCCCGCTCAAGGTCGAAGAGCGCGTGGTGGGCGTGCTCGATTTGCAATCGGAAGAGTTGAACGCTTTCCACCCGCGCGACCTGCTGGTGCTGCGCGCGCTGGCCGATAATATCGCCATTGCGGTGGAAGGCGCGCAGCTTTACAACGACCTGCGCCACCAGGCCGAGCGCTTGAAGGTCGTCTCGGAGGTCAGCAAGCAGATCACGTCGATCTTGAACCTGCGCGAACTGATGGAAGCGGTGGCGAACATCATTCACGAGCGCTTCGAGTACCCGCATGTGCATTTGTTCAGCGTCCACCCCAACCGGCGGCAGATCCATTACGAGGCCGGTTCGGGCGCGCGTTCGGTGGCGCTGGAAGGCTACATGCTGGCGCTGGACGACCCCGACGGGATCGTGCCCTGGGTGGCGCGTCACGGCCTGCCGGTGCTGGCCAACGACGTGGAAAAGGAGCCGCGCTACCGGCCTTCGCTTTTGCCCCCGGCCAACACGCGCTCCGAACTGACCACGCCGCTGGCCTTCGACGGGCAGGTCTACGGCGTGCTGGACGTGCAGTCTGACCAGTTGAACGCTTTCACCGACCAGGATATGCTGCTGTTCGAGACGCTGTCCGATGCGATTGCCGGGGCGATCCGCAACGCCGACCTGTACCGTTCCGAGCAATGGCGGCGTCAGGTGGGCGACAGCCTGCGCGAAGTGGCCGTGCTGCTCTCGGCCAACGCCAGCCTGGAGCAGGTGCTCGAAGCAATTTTGACCGAACTGGAACGCAACCTGCCTTCGGACATTTCGGCCATCTGGCTGTTGGACGAGGGCGAGGTGTACTGCGCCGCGGTGCATGGCGCAAAAGCCGCCGACCTGGAACGCACGCGCCGCAACGTGCCCGAAGCGGCAGACTGCCTGACGGCGGGGCTGATGGGACGCCAGCCGTCGATACGCAAAACCGACGAGCGCATGGGGCCTGCGGCCTTCTCCGCCGGGCTGGGGCGCGACCATTCGGGCATTTCGGTGCCGCTGCGCATCGGCGGACAGTCGGTGGGCGTGCTGACGCTTTCGCACCACGCGCCGGGGCGTTACGGTCACGAAGCGCAGGATATGGCCACCACCTTCGCCAGTTATGCGGCGGTGGCCATCGAAAACGCGCGCCTGTACGACGACGCCCAGGAGCAGGCTTACGCTTCGGCGGCGCTCTTGCAGGTGGCGCAGGCCGTCGTCAGCCTTTCGGACCTGGATGAAATCCTGGGAACCATCGTGCGCACCATGCCGATTTTGGTCGGCGTGCAGCGCGCCGCCGTTTACAGTTGGGACGCCGCCGCCGGGCTGCTTCACCCCAAACAGGCTTACGGCATTCCGGCGGACCAGCGCGAGAACGTCTGGCGCGCGTTGAGCGGGGATGAGTTCCCGTTGCTGGCGGCAGCCGTCGAACGCGGACAATCCGTGCTATGCCACGCCGAAGGCGGGTGGATCAGCCCGGAGAACTGGCGCAGCGTGCAGCCCTGTTCCAACGACGACCTGGATGCCGTTACCTATAGCGATGACCGCCTGTTGGCGGCGCTGCCGTTGATGGTGAAGGGGGATGTTTTCGGCGTGCTTTTGGTGGAAGAAACCAGCGGCGGACGGCGTTTCCGCAGCCGCCGCTTGGAGATTTTGAACGGGATTGCCCAACAGATTGCGCTGGCCATGCAAAACGACCTGTTCCAGAAGGCCAGCGTGACCCGCGAGCGCCTGGAGATGGAAGCGCAGCTTGCGCGCCAAATCCAGCAGGCCTTTGTGCCCAAAAAGCTGCCCGCCCCGCCCGGCTGGGACTTATCGGCGCGCTGGCGCACGGCCCGCCAGGTGGGCGGCGATTTTTACGACATCATCGAACTGCCCGACGAACGCCTCGGCCTGTTCATTGCCGACGTAGCCGATAAGGGCATGCCCGCCGCGCTGTTCATGGCGCTGACCCGCACCCTGATGCGCGCCGCCGTTTTACAGAGCAATTCCCCCGCCGAAGCCTTGCGCCAGGTCAACGACCTGCTGTATCCCGACTGCGAACAGGGCATGTTCGTCACCGCCGTCTACGGCGTGCTCGATTTGAAGACCGGCAGGTTTACTTATGCCAATGCCGGTCACAATCCGCCGCTGGTCGTTCGGCGCGAAGGCGGCGGGGTCGGCGGCGGGGTCGGGAGACCCGCGCCGAACACCGCGCCGAACACCGCGCCGAACCCCACGCCAAACACCGCACCAAACACCGCCGCCGTAGATCGCCTGACCCGCACCGGCATCGCCCTGGGCGTGGTCGAGCACGCCGAAATGGGCGAGCGCAGCATCGACCTGCTGCCCGGCCAGACGCTGGTGCTCTACACCGACGGCGTCACCGAAGCCTTTTCGCCCACCGGGGAGATGTACGGCGAAGAGCGCCTTTTGGCGCTACTCGGCGCATCCCTTGCCCCATCTGCCGGGGAACTGCTCGACGAGATCGACGCAGCCGTCAGCGCCTTCATCGCCGACGCGCCGGTTTCAGATGATATTACGATGCTGGCTGTGAGACGGGACAAAGGCTTTTAACCACCAAGTCACAAAGGCACAAAGAAGCTTTGGCTCTTTTTTCAAACCTTCGTGACTTCGTGGCTTGGTGGTTTAAAGGTTTTGGCTCTTTTATGCCCGACTGACAACATCCTGAATGTAGGCAAACACCCCCCAGGGGTTGATCCCAAGTCGCCGCGTTACTGCCCTGTACAACCAGGCAAAAGCCCTGAAACAGGCGTATCCGAGCCAGGCCCCGGCGGCGTTCAGGAGCACGTCGTTAATGTCCAGCGCGTGAAAGCCGCCCCGCGAAACCATAAACTGGCTGAATTCAAATCCCAGCCCGATGGCAAGCGGCAGCCAGACGAAGTCCCGCGCCCGCAAGCGCGCGATGAAGCTGACGCCAAAGCCAAAAGGCATGGTCAGGATGACATTCTGGATGATTTGCTCCACGCAAATATCATACATGAAGCAATTGCCAAAATTAAAGGGGATCAAATTGATGGACGGCCTGAACCCCCATTGTTCCATCGCACCGGGGTCAGGCATGGCAATCGGAAAGATGACGACGCTCACGACCCCAATCATGTAAATCCCGAAGATCAGGAAGAACAGCAGGTACGAGAAACTGCGCTTCTGAAAGCGTAAGATGACCAGGAGCATCGCCAGGGTGGTCAGGCAAACGTACAAAGCCGCTTCGTCAAAGTTATAGAGCATGGGAGATATTCTCGCTTGTCGATGATGGTGCGGGATGGAATTGACAGGAGGATTATACCTGTAGCAGGAATGCGCCCTGTAATTGTGTTATTTACCTGTAAATCTTCGCTGTCTACCGCAAGCCGTAAATCGAGATTAA
>JBARBA010000672.1:0-1984 GCA_049792555.1 Anaerolineales bacterium | reverse complement strand
ACGATATGACGACGGGCCGGATTTTTTATGTGGACCTGGCCGAAATGATTGCGACACGCGGACAACGCAATCACCAGGCTCCAATCCATGAACTGCAGATTGTTTACAAGAGCGCCTACGATACGTCGACCCCGGGTGCCGTGAATAGACGGATGTTTGACATCATCGCCGAGACCTATTCGCACAAGGGTGGAACTCCAGCGCAAGATCGCGTGCTGCCTGGCGGCGCAGGAGCGACCACCGGCTGGAAAGATCCAGACCACAAACAACCCAAGACCGACCCCGAGGGCCAGGTTTACGGAGGGGGCCGCGCGGATGTTCGCATAGCCGTGGGAGCCGACGGCGAATTTTACGTATTGAGTAAGTCCGACGGGATGATTCGCAAAATGGCGGCGGTTGTGACTCCGCCAGCCAAGTAAACACTATTCATATGTTTGGGTTTGCGGAGAACAGGGTTCAGCCAGTTGGGTTTATTTTTTTGGCCAGTGATCGCAGCCCTGACAAAAAGCCACAGACTGAAGTCTGTGCTACCGTAGCGCACAAATCACTTTTGCATTGATGCCGACTTCTCGTATCGGCGCAATTCGGGGAAATTCCAGGCCCACAAACCAGTAACGATCAGCGTGCCAATGCCTCCTATAATAACGGCAGGCACGGCACCGAACCACTGTGCGGTCAATCCTGATTCAAACTGGCCGATCTCGTTCGAAGCGCCGATAAAAATCATTTCCACGGCGCTGACGCGTCCGCGCATCTCGTCCGGTGTGGCGAGCTGTATCAGTGTTGAGCGAACCACCACGCTGACCATGTCCATGGATCCGACCAATATGAGCGCGATCATGGACAAAACCAGGCTGCGCGAAATGCCGAAGAGAACGGTGAAGATTCCAAAGCCGCCAACGCACCACAACATGGTCATACCCGCGCGCCTGCGGAAAGGCCGATGGGCAAGCAGCATTGCCATGCTCCCAGCGCCAATGGCAGGGGAAGCGCGCAGCAATCCCAGGCCCCACGGTCCTGTCTTCAGGACTTCTCTGGCAAAGACAGGCAGTAACGCCACCGCGCCACCGAGTAACACCGCGAAAAGATCCAGCGATATGGAACCGAGGATAATCTTCTTTTCCATAATGTAGTGAAGTCCCGCCAGCACCGATTTCATGCTGAGGGGCTCGCGTGGCCGGGGCCTCGAGCGCAGAGTGACATTGGACATCAGAAAAACCGCCCCTAAAGCGGCCAGCATCGAACCTATAAAAACAGCCCCCGGCCCACGGAAGATTGCGTAAATAAACCCTCCGAGAGAGGGCCCCAAAATTGTTCCAGCCTGGTTAAAAGAACTGTTCCAGACAATCGCATTCTGCAAATGTTCTTCAGGGACGATCTGCGGAAGAATGGATCGGCTGACCGGATTATTAAATGATCGAACGACGCCTAGAAGTACAACGATGGAGTAGATTGGAAGAACTGAGTGAACACCACTCAGGGCCGTCAAAAGCAGCAGGCAGGCGCACACGGCGAATCCTGCATAGCAGGCCATGAGAAGTTTTCGCCGGTCAAAGGCATCGGCCGCATGCCCCGTTGCCAGAAAGAGCAAAATGCCTGGCGCAAATTGCGCCAACCCAACCAGGCCCAAATCGAGAGGGCGCTTGGTGATCTCATAGATTTGCCAGCCCACAGCAACCGACTGCATTTCGAGTCCGGTCACAATGAAAAAACGTGCCATCTGGTAGCGGGTAAAGTCAGGATAGGTAAAAGCAACGCGACTTGCGCGTGGAGAGTTCCCGGAGTCATCCATCAGTGTCTACTGTGCCATAAAATTATCGTTTGCACGATAGAGTAACTGGCTACGTCCTAATTTAAGTTGAGTCCAGATATGGGTGTACAGGTAATTTAGATAAAAACGAAAAGACTGAAGCCCAACCTACTTATTCGGGAATGCTGAAGTCATAAATTCGCCCTGAGGCGACACCGCCGGATCTGTTTCCAC
>JBARBA010000671.1:0-2596 GCA_049792555.1 Anaerolineales bacterium | reverse complement strand
GGCGTCCACAGTCCGAGCGGGTCTTCCATCCCGGTGGTTTCGAAAATGCTTGTCATCGCTTATTTGACGAGATTGACAATGCCGGTTGCGGCGCTGACCAGGGTTTTCAGCAGTTCGGCGCGGCTGGCCTGGGCCTGCCTGACCATCTCCAGGTGGATGTTCCAGACGGCGGTATCGACTTCGCCGTCCTTTTCGGGCACGCAGACCAGGGTGTCGCCGTCGATGCTGATGCGGGTCATGGCGCGCAGTTGCGCGCCGCCGCTGAATTTGCCGTTTTCGTAGGCCACGTTTTGCATGTCTTCGGCAGCGTAAGTGAAGACTTCGAGGCTGGTGGCATCGTCGAGCGCTTTGGCAAGATATTCGCCGAGCTTATCGGCGAACTTCTTGAGCGAGTCGTTCCCACCGTCGGTTGGAGCGACTTCGACCTTTTCGTCATCTTTTTTGAACAGGTCGCCGATGCCGTAATTCGTGGCAGGGGCAACCGGGGCGGCGACCGGGGCGGCTGGCGCGCGGTTAACGATATCGGGTTGGAATGCGCCGGTAACGGCTGGGACGGCTTTGGTGACGATTGCGCCCAGGCTGTCGCGGGCGGCCTGGGGTGTCGGTGTTGCGCCAACAGCCAGGCGCACGGCCGGGTCGCCGATGAAGGCGTAGTTGCGGGCGTCGTTGTTGGAGGTCCACATGCCGGCCAGTTTGACGTCATCCTGGTTGTCGGACGAGGTGTTGTCCAGTTCTTCGGTGAGCATGGTGGAGATTTCGGCGTAGCGCTGGTTGAAGTATTCGGTGGCTGCGCCGGCGGGTTTGCCGTTCAGCAGGGCGTCAACGGTGCTGTCGAAGGTTTCGATATCGGCGGTGGCCCCGTCCCAGACGATGGACGAGCCCCAGGCGCGTTCGACGTGCGCGAAGACGCCCAGCGCGCCGCCTTTGGGGTGCGCCAGCAGTTTGAGCGGCAGTTGCGACATGAAGGCATACGGGGCGATGTTTTTCTGCGCACCGAAGGCCTGGCGGTAAAAATTGTCGGCTTTGGGCGTGCCGCCGCCGTAACAGGCGAAGATGAAGGCGAACATGCCAAAGACGTCGGCGTCGGCGGGGATGTCGTCGGCGGAGAAGTAGAGTTTATCGTCGATTGGGATGCGCGCTGCCGGGCCGGGCCAGTCCTGACAAATCAGCGCGCCCTGGTGGCGCAACTGGCGGGCATCGTCAGTTCTGAAGCTCATGCCATGCGATGCGGTGAACAAGAGCGACGGGGCATTCTTGCCGCCCATGTAGTTGGACAGGTTGGCTTTGGTGGCGTTGGCCGGGTCGACCACCTCCACAGCCCAGTCTTTGTATTGGGATGTCATCTGCGCGGCCAATGGCTTGATCAGTTGCATGGCGCTCATGCTGGTGGCCCGGTCGCCGGGGTTGGACGTTCCGAAGAAGGCGGCTTTTTTGGCGCGCGCAAACTTCTGGGTCTCGGCCTGCACAACGCTGTTGGCGTAGCGCGCATAGTCTTCGAGCTTTTCAAAGTAAATACGCCCGACGCCGTACTGCACATCCAACTGATACTGGAAGGTGTAGGGGATCGTTTCAGGAGAGCCGACGATTAGCAGGTAATAGGGAACGCCGCCGGCGGGGTCGGCGGGGCCGGGGCCGCGCCCGAAGCGTTTCAGGAAGTCGTTTTTCGATTCGCCGTTTTTGTAGCCGTTATCCGCGCCGATGAATTCCTTGTAGAAGGTTGGATCGGCGGCGGAGGCTTGCTTTTTGCGCAGGTCGAGCAGGGGTTTGAGCGCATCTTTGATGGCGTCCACCGATGGCTGTGGCAGGCTGGCCGGGAAGATGACGCCCCAGCCGGTCTGGGAGAGATCAGACACGTCGATGCCTTCGGCGACGCCAAAGTGGGCGCTTTCGCCCAGCGAGTTTTTGATTTTGGCGTCGCGCAAGTCTTCGGGGGTAATGCGCTGGCCGCGCGCCACTTTGGCGATGATTTCCGTGGTGACGGGAAAGTCGTCCAGCGGGCCGCCGGTGGTTGCGTCAATTCCGTTTAGAAATAGTTCCTGGGGCATGAGATTCTCCTTTTAGATGGGGCTACATGATGGAAGCGATGGCCGATACAGGCTGTTTCGGGCCAAACAAGTTCTTGAGAAAATCTGGGATCGCGCTTGAGGGGTCTGCGACAAAATCTGAGAACGGTCTTAACCAGTCTGATTGTTTGAAATCATCGCAAGGCGTTTTTGAATCTGGTAAATTGAAGAAATATTTGCATTCAGCATTGGTCAAAGGGCGCTGCTTCACCCGCTCTTGCGCCAGGTTGATCAGTTCGCCAGAATCCAGCGTGAAGGCGCGCACCGTCTGGTCGGTGGAACCGCTGATAATATGCTTTCCATCCCGGCTGAAAACGACGGAGTGTACGCGGTCGGTATTGCCATAAAGATTCCACACGAGGCTGCCAGTCTCGATATCCCAGACCTTGACCAGCCCATCCGCGCCGCCGGAAACAAGTTGTTTTCCATCGGGGCTGAAGGCCACGTCAAAGACCAAGCCGCGATGACCGATTAAATTTGCTTTCAGGCGCTGCGTGGCTTTTGGATCGAGGTTCCACAAGAGCACATTATTT
>JBARBA010000670.1:0-4759 GCA_049792555.1 Anaerolineales bacterium | reverse complement strand
ATCCGTCGTTTCGGTAGGAGGGGCTATGCCGTTGATCGTCTTGGTTTGTGCGACGGTCTTTGGCAAGTCGTTGATCGGCATGCTTTGTGCGACGATGTTTGGATAGTCGGGATACGGCGCGGAACCTTTGGGCGGAAGAGTCTGTTTTATGGCCTTCGCCATCTCCACCGACTGGAAAGCACTCACTTTTCCGCTAGGACCGACCATCTTTGAGAATAGGCGATCCCAGTATTCTCCGGCAAACAAGTCTACGACCTTGGCGCCTGGCTTGATGCCGATTAACTTCAGGACCTCTGCGGGCTTGCGTTTGGCGTCCAGCGCGGTATCGGCCGCGGGCCGGCCCGGATCGGCGACGGCAGCGTCCACAGGCGAAAGTTCTTTGGCTGAAGCCGCTGGCACTAGGATACTCGCGCCTAGAAGAAGTGCGATACCAATGGAATTGATCTTCAATGTCATATCTCTTCTCCCTGACTGCGCTCTGCAACTGAACGGTCGCGAAATAAGTAGCGCTTTCGCTAGGATTCACTAGATCAACTATATGGCTTTCATCTATTCATAAAATGAATAGGTGAAGGAAAGGGGAAGGCCTACACTACGCTGCTCCATCTCGTGGCAAATTCGACATGACTGATCGATTCTACGCATTGAAACTCTTTGCCCGTGTTGCCCGAACCGGCAACTTTTCTCGTGCTGCGAAAGAGACGGGGCTATCCCAGCCATCTGCATCGCGATTAATTCGTCAGCTCGAAGAACAAATCGGTGCATCGCTCTTCACTCGAAGTACCAGAGCAGTGGTGCTGACCGGTGCCGGAGCGGACTTTTTGGTCAAAGTCGAGTCAATCCTGTTAGCTCTGGAGGAGGCAGAATACGCGGTTAGGGGGACCGGCGAACTCCGAGGCAATCTGCGCGTCAGCGTTGGTGGCGCCTTCGCCACGCGAGAGCTGATTCCGAATATATCCGATTTCATCCGCCGACATCCCGCTCTGCATGTGGAACTTCTGATAGACGATGCACGACATGACTTAGTTACGGAGGCCGTTGATGTTGCGCTACGCTTTGGGGTGTTAAGTGACACCAGCGCGGTCGCCAGACGTTTGGCGGAAGTGCCGACGATGGTCGTGGCGTCACCTGCTTATTTAAAGCGTGCCGGAACGCCAAAAAAGCCATCGGAGTTGGCGGACCATGGCGTTATCAAAAGCCCATCGGGCTCCCGGCAAAATGGTTGGACGTTTAAAAAGGGAGGCCAGACTACGTCAGTTCGCGTGCGGTTTTGTATGACAGTGAGCACCAATGAAGCGGCGGTGGCAGCATCCGCAGCCGGTTTAGGCATAATATCTACTGGACTTTGGGCTTGCCGCGCCGAACTCGATAGCGGGAGATTGGTTCGACTTATGCCGGATTGGAAGTTAGATTCTGTTCAGCTTAATGCAGTGTTTGCGGGTGGAAGGACAGCGAGTGCCGCCTCCCGTGCCTTTGTTGACCATCTCGCTGGCGTTCTGAACCAAACGAAAAACACACGTTAGAAGGCCACAGTCTTCTTTTGATCCGAGACGGCTCAATACTATGAAGTCCAATCGACAATGCCGAGAGACAAAACAGCAAAATTAGGAACCGCGATCGCGCCTCCAGGCGCCCTAGCGGCTTGGGCTCACCATCAGTGGACAAGCTGGTCAAGCGTGCAGATCAGTTGGGCACTGAACTGGCCCATGTCGAACCAAGAGATCGACAGCGCCAGGGCATAGAGCCATGCAAGAACCGGCTGTAAGCCCAGCTGGAGCTGCTGGAATGTCCCCTATGGGTCAATAGCGGCCAATCGTCCCAGGTCGGCCCAATGGCAGCTGTGGGGGTAAGCGGCCATTCAGGCCAAGGGCGTCAACCCACTCGTCCTGTTCCCCGTGAAACCCGATCAAGCAAAGACGGCGAATAAACCCGTCAGCCAAGGAACGGGGGCTGGGGTTAGGACCAGAATGGTGGGCCCAGGGGGGCCAGAAGAGCTGCGCATGTCTTCCTCAGCGACCTTCGGCGAGGCCCAGGCTCTCCCATGGGCTCCTGCTTCCAAGTCAGGCCTGGCTGCCAGCAAATCCTGTAGATTGGGCAGCCTCAAATCGGTTTGCGTGTCCCTTTCACCGAGGTGCCGTCAGGCCGGCTCGTCCTACCCGGCCAAACACATCGGCCAGCAAAAAGGTCCCGAAGAGCCGTTCTCTTATTATCCTGACTTCTTGGCGCACGTTCGCGCTGAATGCCCCTCTTCACCACAGTGCCCACATTTCTGTGGTGCGCGACTCTTGCTGCTGCCAAGGACCGTAGCGGCTATCTCACTATCAATCTGGTCTCGCTTGTCGAGTAATTCTCTAAGCTTCTGCGTATCCATTTCTTTCTCCTTGGAGATGGGAGGCCCCCCGCCAGAAAAGCGAGGGGTCCAATCTAGAGCTTGGCTCTCGGTATCAACGCCGCTGCGGTAGTGCAGCGTAGATTTCCATGTCGTCTCATTACCAGCTTGAAGAATAGTACTCCTGTACGCGATCCGAATAAACGCTTGCATTTCTGCCGCGCCATGCAGGCGCGAGATAAATCGTATTTTCAATACGACTCATCTTTCGTTTTCCATGCCACCGCTGAGTAATGTGCTTTGCCAAAAACTCGCCAAGAGTTACGATAGATTGAGCGTCGTTTTCCTCGAAGAAAAAGTCGAAGGCAACATCAAATCGATTTATAGAATATTCATGTAGCACCTGGTGAAGGAGGCCCATTCGTCCAAAGGGCATTTGGTGGATGCGTAGCAAGCAGGGCAAGCGAGGATTTTTGCTTTTACCAAATATGACCGTAACAGCTGCCGCTTGAAGTAAAGTCACCGCCCTCCGACCGTCTCGCCAGTTGGTATTTATTTGTATAGTGTCGAAATAGGACTGGACGACCGAAACGCCAACGAAGCATTTCTTGGTCTGGTCTGCAAATCTCTGCCCGCAACTTGACCGGACGATTTTACTTGCGGCGTCATACCTGCTCGGCATCGCATCAATTTCTATTTTTTCCTCTGCCTGAGACGCACAAGGCAAGCCCTCAACTCTTCTATTGAGACACGCATTTTCTCCCATTGCTCGTATCCATACGCTCTGCAGGCCGTACCAAATTCGTGGCGATGACGGTCGCTACAAAAAAGCTGAAGTACGGCGGTGCGTTTGGTTTGCTCGAACGAGCCACCACAATATCTGCACCTGTTCATTGCGATACTGTCCTTGCCAAGCTGGACAGAAAGGCAATCAGATCGGCATGCAACACTAAGCGCCTACCATAATGCTTCACGAAGGCTAAATTTCCGCGCGACATGGCTTCATACAGCGTTGAGCGCGATAGGGATGTGCTCCCTAGCTTTTCGACGAATATCTTCCCTGTGCCGTAACCTATCGTCATTTGCTGGCCTGGCCCCCCGCATTGAACCATGGGACGGGGGCGGCGGTGTGCATCGCATCACTTTTGCCCAGCCGTCTTAACGTCGCGTTAAGCGTGTTTTGCGGTCGGCTTCATGCGGATTTCCAGGCCGCCATTATCCCGGCCTTAACGCGGTAAAGCGCAGATTCCTTGGGGAGCAACGGCGAGGAGCCGAGAGCGACAGCGTATCGGCGCAGCCTCGCTGCGTTGTGTTTATTGCAACCAGGGAGAATTATGTCGGGCATTGGCTTCACCGGTTTGGATCCGTCTATTCTGCTGAGCTATTATCAAACTCAGCTGACCAGCTCGCCCACGGCCGTTGCGGCGCAGAATGTACTGAGCGGCCTGGCCGCAGGCAGCATCAACAGCGCTACGGCGCAGGACAATCCGCCCTGGTCCAATCCGCAGACCAACACAAATGCGCAAACCGCCCAGGTTCTTTCCACCACCGACTTCCTCAACACCTCCAATGTACCACTGACGCCGGGCGCGACCACCGACGCCAAGCTGGAACAGGACAACCAGAAACTTTTTTCTCTCTATAGCGCTGTCAACGGCCTTGCCTATCTCGCAAAGTTGGCGCAGGGCTCGACCGAAACCTCCGGCCAGCTTGCCGGTCTCAACGCCCGTTTCCAAACGGGCCTGGCCCAGGTCCAGCAATATCTCGCTTCGACCAGTTTCAACAGCTACACTTTGCAGGCGGCGACGCCGGCGGCTTCGGCGACGTCAACAGCGACCATCCCCTTCGCCAACTTCACCTACAACTCGCAGCAGCTGGTCACCAACGCGGCCATCAACAATCCTCTGCCCGGCGTTTCGGCATCCGACAGTTTCACAATCGCGGTGACGAAAGGGAGCGCCACCACGAATGTTCCCATCGATCTGTCCAAGGTACAGGGGCCGCTGACTCTGGGCAATATCGTCAGCTATATCAATTCGCAACTTTCAGCGGGCGGCTTTTCCACCCGCTTCCAAAAAACCCAGCAGGGCGGCACCACCACCTCGGACGCCAACGCCACGTATGGCCTGCAGATCACCCCCGGCGGCAATGAAACCATATCATTGTCGGCCGCTTCCACGCCCGCGCTCTATATGGCGGGCAATTCCGGCATCGCCACCGAGACCAACACGACGACGGCCGCCAAGGCTGGCGGCACCAATACCACGACAACCCCCGCGGATCAGAGCGGCCGCCTCACTAAGATCGGCAATCTCAACAGCACGCCGACAGGTATCGCAAGCTCAAATCAGGACGCCACCACAGGCACAACTACGGCACAAGGGACCGTGGTGGATTCCAGCGGCAATATCTATGTACTGGGCAACGCCA
>JBARBA010000669.1:0-4738 GCA_049792555.1 Anaerolineales bacterium | reverse complement strand
GAGGAAGACGCCCCCGGCCATTTTGGCCTGGCAGTCAAAGACTATGCTCACTCTACCGCTCCAAACCGCCGCTACGCCGACCTGCTGACGCAACGCCTGCTGAAAGCGGCCCTGGATGGACAACCTGCGCCCTATCGTAAAAACGAACTGGATGCCCTGGCTGCCCATTGCACCGAGGCGGAAGATGCAGCCAACAAAGTCGAACGGCAGGTTGGCAAATCCGCGGCTGCGCTGCTGCTCGAATCAAGGATCGGCGAGCAATTTGATTCGATTGTCACCGGCGCTTCCGAAAAAGGGACGTGGGTCCGGCTTCTCAGTGTGCCTGTCGAAGGCAAACTGACGCAGGGCTTCGAAGGCCTGGATGTCGGCGAACGCGCCCGGGTGCAGTTAACCTCGGTGGATGTGCAGCAAGGATTTATCGATTTCAGGAAAATGAGCGCATCAAAGCATTGATATGGAAATTCACGCGCCCATATCCAAAGCCGAAATGGGTTTTCGTACCAATGAATTCGAAATCCTACAGAGCGCTGCACAGGCGGCAAAACAACCAGCAATTCTCAAGATGGTTTCTTTATCCGCAGATTTTCGCAGATTACACAGGTTTTTCGTATCATCTCAATTATCGGTGGTTGAGTAGGCGGCGGTGCTGTCCCGCCGCCGTACCCTGGCACCGCCCGCCAGGGCAGGTGTCGAAACCACCTTGCAACAACAAATTCTCCCAAATTTTGAGATGATACGATTTTTCTTAAGAAATCTCCCGAAGGGACGCCGGGACAGGTGTGCGAAAATCGGCGTAATCTGCGGATGAAGAGTTTCACATTGAGAGTTGTTGTAAAACAACCAAATTCCTTGACGCCAGTCCTCCCAAATGGTATAGTTGCCGCCAATATGAACCCAATCCTGTTCGGCTCCAAGACCATGACAACTACCACTACTACCCCCCGGATCTCTCGCGGGGCATTGGTGCTTGGACAGGGTTGATCGTCGAAAGAAAAGCCTGAACTAGCGGAATACCAAGTGCCCCACATCTGTGGGGCGCTTTTTTTATCTACTCAAAAAGGAGAGTCATATGGCAAATCAGAAATCATCTTCAAACGGCACACTGGTCATGAAATTTGGCGGCACATCGGTCGGTTCGGCGGACGCGATCAAGAAAGCCTGCCAGATCGTGTTGGATGCGTGCGCCGAGTGGCCGCATGTCGTGGTGGTGACGTCGGCGCTTTCGGGCGTGACCAACCTGCTGCTCGATAGCGCCGCCAGCGCCGTCCAGGGCAATTTGCAACCCCTGGGCGAGGCCGAAAAAACCCTGCGCGAAAAGCACGCCCAGGCCGCCGACGAACTCATCCCCGACCCGGCGGCGCGCGCCCAGGCCAAGCAAGAAATCGACCAGCTCATTACGACGTTTGTGGACCTGTGCAACGCAATCGGTATCTTGGGCGAAGCCACGCCCCGCGCGCTGGACGCCGTCGCTTCATTGGGGGAACGCATGAGTGTGCGCATCCTGGCTCCCGCCATCAGCGCCGTCGGCATCCCGGCAAAATACATCGAGGCCACCGAATTGATCACCACCAACCGCCAGTTCCAAAACGCTCACCCCGATTTTGCGATCACCACCCAACGCACCCGCCAGGCGCTTGAGCCGCTGCTCGCGCAGAAGATTGTGCCGGTCATCACCGGTTTCATCGGCCAGACGCCCGAAGGCGTCATTACCACGCTGGGGCGCGGCGGCAGCGACTATTCTGCCGGGATCATCGGCGCCGTCCTGCCCGCCGACGATGTGTGGATCTGGACCGACGTGAACGGGGTGATGACTGCCGATCCGCGCATGGTGCCCGAGGCGCGCACCCTGCCTGAAATCACCTACGGCGAAATTGCCGAACTGGCTTACTACGGAGCCAAAGTGCTGCACCCCAAGACCATCCGCCCGGTGGTCGAAGCGGGCATCGGCCTGCGCATTTGCAACACCTTCAATCCCACGCATCCCGGCACGCGCCTGATCCCCAATTCGGCCTTTAACAGCGAGTTGCGCGATAGCGCCCAGATTATCCGAGCCGTTACCGCCGTGCGCAAGCAAAAACTGATCACGGTCGAGGGGCGCGGGATGCTGGGCGTGCCGGGCGTTGCCGCGCGGGCCTTTAAGGCCGTTGCCTCCACCGGCACGAGCGTGCCGCTCATCACCCAGGCCTCGTCCGAGCAATCGATTTGTTTTGCCGTGCCGAGCGAAGCCAGCGCGGTGGTGCTCGCGGCGCTTGAAAATGTGTTTTCAGCCGAAATCGCCGAGCGCGATATTGACCGCGTTTGGGCCACCGAAGACGTCGCCATCATCACAGTCGTCGGCGCGGGGATGCTCAATACCCCCGGCGTGGGCGGAAAGATTTTCACCCAACTCGGCCAAAGCGGCATCAATGTGCTCGCCATCGCTCACGGTTCGTCGGATGTTTCGATCAGTCTGGCGGTCCAATCGGCGGATGCCGAAAAAGCCGTCAAGAGCCTGCATGAGTTAATCGTCAAATAAATTCTCATTGTAGGGCACGGTCTGGTGGTTGAGTAGCGCACTTTGCGTATCGAAACCCGCCGTGCCCCTACCCCTACATAACTACATAACAAGGAGCCTAAATCATGTCCCAAATCTCTGTTGCCGTACTCGGCGCCACCGGCTCGGTCGGTCAGCGCTTCATCTCCCTGCTCGATAACCACCCCATGTTCAAAGTCGTAGCCCTGGCCGCTTCGGACCGCTCCGTGGGCCAGCCCTATGCCAAAGCCTGTCACTGGATACTCGCCGACCCCATGCCCTCCTGGGCGGGCGACATGGTCGTCGTCCCCTGCCTGCCGGCCAACGTCCAGGCGCAAATTGTCTTCTCGGCCATGCCCGCCGAGCAGGCCAAAGACATCGAGCCGCAGTTCGCCCAGGCCGGTATGGCGGTTTGCTCGAACGCATCATCTTACCGGCGTGAAGTCGATGTGCCGCTGCTGCTGCCCGAAATCAACGCCGACCACATCGGGCTGGTCCGCGCCCAGCGTCAGGCGCGCGGCTGGAGCGGCTGCATCACGACCAACCCCAACTGCACCAGCACCGGCCTGGCGGTGGCGCTGAAAGCCTTGCAGGATTCCTTCGGTTTGAAGCGCGTCTTCGCCGTCTCGCTCCAGGCGCTTTCCGGCGCGGGCTATCCCGGCGTCCCATCGCTCGACATTATCGACAACGTCATCCCCTACATCGGCGGCGAAGAAGAAAAAGTGGAATGGGAATCGCTCAAGATGCTCGGCAAAATGGGCGCAAACGGCATCGAACTGGCAGACTTCAAAATGTCGGCCCACACCAACCGCGTGGCCGTGACGGACGGGCATCTGGTCTGCGCCAGCGTGGAACTGGACGCATCCGTCTCTCCCGAAGTTGCCATCCAGGCTTTGATGGATTACCAGGCCCCGGCTGCTTCCCGCGACCTGCCCTCTGCGCCGAAACCCGTTATCGTGGTGCGCGACGAAGCCAACAGGCCGCAACCGCGCCTGGATCGCATGACCGGCAAGGGCATGGCCACGGTCGTTGGGCGGGTGCGTCCCGACCCGTTGTTCCATCTCAAGTTCGCGGTGCTCTCGCACAACACCATCCGCGGCGCGGCGGGCGGCTCGATCTATAACGCTGAATTATTGGTGGCCGAAAATCTGCTTTAGACCATAGACGATGGGTATCATCTCAATAATCGGTGGTTGAGTAGGCAGCGGTGCTGTCCCGCTGCCGTATCGAAACCACATGTAACAACAATTCCCCCCAAATTTTGAGAAGATACGACGATGGGCCGTAAAAAGGCGGGCAGGCTTTGGAAATAGAGCCTCCCGCCTTTCAATTTCCATATCAACCGCTCATTTTTCGTATCTAATCTCTGAATTGTGCTATAAAATAAGAGTATTCCGTTATCGTTCACATTCTTCTCCATTCCGACAGGGTATGCCCATTCCATGATCGAAATCGAGCTTTCCTATGCCTGGGGCAATGATGATCTCACCTTTGCTGCGCTGACCGAAGAATTCGGTCAGCAGCAAGGTGTTAAGGTGCGCCTGCGCAGGTTCGATTGGGCGATCGCTTGGGCAAACTTGTTTGCAATGGCATCACAAGGGTATGGCTCCGATGTGTCCAGCATTGGCAGCACCTGGGTCAGCACGCTGGCGAAGCTGGATGCCTTGCGGCCTTTCAAGCCAAATGAAGTGGCTGAGATGGGGGGAGCGGGCGCTTTTTCTGCGCCCGCCTGGCAAAGCACACAACTGGCCGGAGACCAGCGCACCTGGTCAATTCCCTGGAACGGCTGGATGTTTCTTCTCTGCTATCGCAAAGATATATTCCAGGGCATGGGAATTGACCCATCAAAAGCATTTGCCACCCCTCAATCTTTTCAGGATACGCTGGCTGCGTTAAAAACGTCGCTGCTCGAAATTCCCTGGCTCAACCCGGATATTCCACACCCGCACGTCGATTTTATCCATATTGCAGCATCCTGGGTCTGGGCGGCAGGCGGGGAATTTACCAATCCCACTGGGGACAAAGTGTTGTTTGATTGTCCTGGGGCGATTTCAGGGTTGACCCATTGGTTGAATACCTATCGGTCTGTGCCCAGGCAATATCAGCATCTCAACGAGGAGAAGTGTGCTGACCTGTTTATGCAGGGGCGTGTTGCCGTTGCGCTGATCAATATCCACCATGCCAATACCATTCTGGATGCGGATCTTTCTCATCTCAAGCGAGAAA
>JBARBA010000668.1:0-2688 GCA_049792555.1 Anaerolineales bacterium | reverse complement strand
CTGTAGCGTTCTGTTCGATGATCGTGATTGTGCCATTGCCGCTTGCATTGACGTTGGACGCTGCCACAACAGACGTATGCCCATAGGTTGTAGCGGGGCCATAGCTCAGAACATCCCCCGGTTGGGGCGCGGCTCCTGCTTTCCCGTTAGCTATTTTCACGAGCTTGCTACCCTTATAATTTCCCACCACAGCTTTCCCATTAGCGGGGTAAGGCGCAATACCGTAAGCCAGGTACAAGTAGCGCATACTTAATTCCACGCATTCCCACTCGAATTCTCCATGCGCTCCCGAAAAAAAATTTACCAAGACATCGGGACCTTCTTTGTAATATGGGCGCGGGCCACAAGCTTTAACTCCTCGATAAGAACCTCCGAGCGGGTAAGCTTTTTTATGACCGGAGCGCGGATAGTAATAATTTGTGTCGCAGTCGCCGTGCCACCAACTCGGAACAGGAAGATTCGATGCGCCGGAGAAAATGCTATTATCAGCAGCCCCAGTCGCCCCCGACTCATTTGCCAGGCTTTGAAGCAGTGTCGATGGCTGCGCCAGGGTGGAACTGCTTACGCTTAATTGATTGAGAAGCGCATTCGCCGTTGACGCTTGTTGCGAAGCTGTCATTTTTTCATCGTATTCCTGGCTGGCGCGCACAACCCATAGCCTTTGCCCGGCTTCCACGACCCACTCGGTTATTAATACGGGTGTCAGGGTGGACGGGTCGATATTTATTTTTACGGCGCTGGTCGAACCCACAACCGATTTTCCAAAAAGCATCGCCGTTGGACCTGGCTGCGGGGTTCCACCTTGCGTCTGCCGATATTGTTGCAAAAGAGTACGATACTGCGCCGCCATACCCGATTGCGCTACCGGCAAATCTTCTGATGGCGCTGCAACGCCAAATGGCACAGCCGTGATGGAAAGTTCCTGGAATTTATCCCTTGTGACGGCGGTTGCTACTTGAATACTGTTATCGGGTTCGGCTGCAATGAATGAACCTGGCAGAAATGGTGTGCATAGGTTGAGAGTCACGCCGTCCAACGTAAATGTCGCGTTTTGCAAGGCGGCGTTGCTACATGGATTAGCCTTGGCATTCCCTTGGCTACTCTGGGCCACAGCTGCGCCGGACGAAAGATTCAGCGCGCTGAGTAACAAGGCAACCGTTACGACCAGAAACAAGACGGCTTTCAAAGTTTTATTACGATTGATGTTCATGGTTTCATCCTCCAAGATGAATAGTATTTTGCGAAAAACTCGACAGGTTAATATTTCGAACTGGATTTCAGGGTAACTGAGAAATAAAGGCGCAGCTTTGCTCACATCCTTTCTCCCATGATGGGAAACAAATTCAAGAATTGGCATATATGGAACTACGCTGATTTTAGGCCCTGACCCCCATAGACACCATTCACCCAGCCTGACGATATCCCCCTTTAACCTGACGTTTTGCGGAGAAAACTGACGATGCCTGCTTTAACCGCAACATTCCAAACAGGCAAAAGCATGTTTGGAATGTTGCGGTTTTCTGTCCGTAGGACGCAGCGCCGCTGCGCCCTTGTTACGACTTGGTGATGGTCACAAAAACCATCGGCCTGCGTTTGGTTTCGTTGTGGATGAAGGTGCGCACCACGTCGAGGATGTCTTTTTGGACGCTCATGCCGCCGCCGTGGATCACGTCCACCACGCGCTGGCGCACGGCAGGGACGAGCGTCTCCGCGTCTTCGGCGGAGACGAAGCCGCGCGTGATGATTTCCGGGTCGCCTGTCAGGCGGTTGGTGAACTTGTCGATGTTCAGGTTGACCAGGAAAATGCCGGAGCGGGCCAGTTGCTCGCGTTCTTTCATTACGTCCGGGTCGGCGTCGCCGATGCTGGCGCCTTCCACCACCACGTATCCGCCGGGAATGCGTTCGCCCAGCGTGATCTTGCCGTCTTGCAGCTCGATCACCTGACCGTTTTCAACAACAATAATATTTTCGGTGGGCATGCCGATTTGCTCGGCCAGCCAGGCGTGGCGCTTAAGTTGGCGCAGTTCGCCGTGCATGGGCATGAAGTGCTTCGGCTTCACCAGGTTGAGCATCAATTTCTGCTCCTCCTGGCTGGCGTGCCCGGAGACATGTACGGGCGCAATCGCGTCGTAAATGACGTTTGCGCCGCTGCGCATCATGCGGTTGATCGTCTTGCTGATGACTTCCTCGTTGCCGGGGATGGGGTGCGAGGAGAGCACAATCGTGTCGTTGGGCAGCAGGTCGAACTGGCGGTTTGTGCCCGCCGAAAGGCGTCCGATAATCGACGACGGTTCGCCCTGTGAACCGGTACACATCAGCACCACCTGGTCGGGACGCAAGTTGAGGGCGGCTTCAACCGTCACCAGGGTTTCGTCGGGCACCACCAGGTAGCCCAGGTTGCGGGCCATCTTGGCGTTGTCCACCATGCTCATGCCCACGAAGGCCAGCTTGCGTTTGTGTTTGACGGCGGCGTCGGCCACCTGTTGCATACGCGAGATCAGCGAGGCAAACGTGGCAATGATCACGCGCCCGGGGGCGTTTTCGATCACATCGTCAAAGGCCGGGCCGATCAGTCTTTCGGAAGGTGTCCAGCCGGGGCGCTCGGAATTGGTCGAATCTGCCAGCAACAGGTCCACGCCGCGGGTGGAAAATTCCGCCAGCTTGGCGTAGTCGCTCGGCCAGTTGTCC
>JBARBA010000667.1:0-3655 GCA_049792555.1 Anaerolineales bacterium | reverse complement strand
TAATAATCCATCCAGTTCATCTTCCCAATAGTTGTCTGCAGCGCAGATTAAAAGATGATCGTTATCATCAAGCCCTGGTGGCTCAATCCGTCGTGGATAGCGTTTACCTTCAAGTGACGCTCCTTTATGTATCCATAGCAAGAATCGATACAGTCCAAGAATCGCTCCCTTACCAGATCGCCCAATATTAGGTGGCAGATCTTCCCCAAAGACCAACTTAACCTTGTCAAATTTTTTTTCTTTGTCAGGATACCATTCATACTTCCAACTTCTCCAAAGAGCAACGCGTGCATCCAGATCAAATTTATTCTCCTGTCCAATGTCTGAATCTGAAAAATATTGCTCTTGACCCGCCAGAACATAAATTGTTTCTATGTTTTCAGTTTTTAAAAGCTTATCAACAATCTGATTGATCACTGGCTTGGTACCGATATAAATCAAAGGTTTGGGCATAAAACTGCCGATCGCGAAGCGCGAACTTTGACCACCTGCTAAAAGAATGGCTATCATTTTTACCTCCGGTTAATTTTTATGTGACGGGAGTTTTGTAATTGGTTTGGAAAGTGCTACCCTAAAACCGACAGTCTGGTTTTGATTGCTTGGAAGATACTCGCTGTTCCGATTGGCACAGCGTACAAACTGCCATTTATTCAGGTACGAGCCACCACGCACGACACACTTACTGAAATTGTCACCTCCTTCGAAGTCATAGTGAACAGGATAAGATTGAGCTTTTGATTGCGTCCATTCCCAGGCGTTGCCGGCCATGTCTGCACAGCCATACGGGCTGTCACCCTGTGGAGAGTACGCCCCTACTGAAGTGGTGCCATCTTTTTTGCCTTCATCAGAATTGCATTTGGCCTTGTCAAATTCATCGCCCCATGGCCAAGTATTGCCATATGCGCCACGTGCGGCTTTCTCCCATTCGGTTTCGCTGGGCAGGCGGGCAACGAAACCAGAAGGCAGGAAAATCAAAGCTGAACCTTCCGCCTTGCGAAGCTCCTGCAAATGTTGATTTAGCCATTCGATGTATCGCTGCGCATCATACCAGGACACATTGACTACAGGATGATTGCGCTTCTTTTTCCAGTCTTTTACAGGATGGTCTTTCCTACTGAAAGTCACAAACTCAGAATACTGCTCGTTGGTGACCGGGTAGCGTCCCATCCAGTAATCGGGCAGTTCCAGCGGATACTGCGGTTTTTCATCACCTTGAGCAAAGGGGTCATCGTTTTTACTACCCATCAGAAACTTGCTGGCCGGGATTTTGACAAAGTCTATCCCTGCCAGGTTGAAGGCTGTGTCCCCATAGGATGTTGAAAGGTTTGGGGGTTCGAGATTAGCAAAGCCCTCGCCTTGCTCTGGTATAACAGATACTTCCGCTTCTTTGTCTCGACCAAGCTCGGCAACTTGCCGCAAATGAGCGGAAAGATGCATAAAATCATCCAGCGTTTGAGCGTTAAAAACATCTGTAAACGCGCCTATGGCGCGTAGCGTACGACTCAGGCGCGGGGTTTTGGTGTATTCCGCGAAATATTTTTCCACCGGTTCAGCGTTCTTACCACCTTTGGCCCAGGTTAGCGCAGCTTGAACGTAATCGAAACGCAGATCACGGTTTTCAATATCGAAAATTTTCTTTTTGAAAGCTTCTGGCGCAGCGCGCATCAAGACCTGCCAGCGGACAAAATCGTCCTTCACATCGTCGTGAGCCTTGTCCATGTTGCGCAGCAACGCCCAGGCCAGGTTGATATCATTCAAGAAAGTCTTGACCTTGCGCGGGTTGAGTTCGGCCCCAGCCGAGATGACTTGCCAGTGTCTAGCAAGCTGCGGGTCGTCAGTACTCTGCACCTCAACAAAGTTGCACATGTCTGCTTCCGGCACGGGCGGCAGGTCGAAGCGCAACTGAATGATCTTTTCAAGGTAGTCGGAGGCGTTTTCGCCGGTTACGCCCGCGTCCGAATAATATTTCGTCACCGCGCTCTGCGCCACGTGCGTGTCCGCGCCAAGTACGAAGACGCAGCCAGACTTGTCTAGAAAGAGCTTGACGGCTTCCAACACCTGCACAACCTTATCTGGCATACAGCGGTCCAGGTCGTCAATAAATACCACCAGCACACCTTTGGTTGGGTCGATCTTGTTATGATCCAGCGAGTGATGTACCCAGGCAGCCAGCAATTTATCAAAGGCATCATTGAACAAATCCAGCATTGCCGTCTTTTCGGCAAAGGGCGTGGGCTGCGGCTGGCTGGTGTTCAGCCCCACATCTGCGTCGCCAACTTTGATTGAAAACCACGAAAGGACGGTATTGATCACATCTCGGCGTGGGGTGAACGGCTCGAGCAGGACTGCGGCGCTTTGGCTAACAAAATCGTCTGCAAACATGGCCTGCGTGATGACGCGCACCAGCGCCACGAGCAGTTCATCCTCGTCGGCGTACTTCCAGGCATTGAACCAGACCGTTTTACAGACGCGGAACTGCGCCTGGGGCAACTCTTCTTCGTTGACGAAATCGATCAGCGCCGGTTTGGATGGGTCGTTCAAGACTTCGGTTTGCTTCAAGCTATCCTGCAAGCGTTTCAACAGGCTGGTTTTCCCCGATCCCCAAGCCCCGCTGACGCCGATTACGAGCGGCGTCTCTGTCTCTTTGGCAGCAATCAAGCGCGCCAGGGTATAAGCAAAATCGTTGAAGTTAAATGCCGCCCGTTCCGCCTTTTGGATCGGCAGGTCAGATAAAATTTTGGGGGTGTATAGCAGATGTTTTTTAGTCATATCCATATCCCTGCGTCAATAAAGTGACTGTCACCTTCGGCTTATCCGCCAGGCGAATCTTCCTGTTCCCGCTTCCCAATAAAAATCAACGATTCCAGGTCTTCCAAATCTTCGGGCATATATTGCTTCACCGCTGTGCGCACCTCGTCCAGGTCGGCGTCAGAAGCCCAGCCGAGCATGGTTCCCAAATCGCCGAAATCGCGCACACGTTGCGCCGCCATTTTCATCATCACGAGATAAGGCAATTTGATCACAGGATACCCGGCAGGGTCTTGCCCCGGATGCGCCAACGCTTTTTTAAGCCAGGCATCTTTGCCAAAGATCAAATCCACTTCAACGCCTTCGGGCGAGTGTAACAAATAGCCGGAGATGGACAGGGGGCCAATCACTTGATAACCGGCCTGCTGCAACTTTGCAAGGGCGGCCTCGCCATCCTTTTGATGCACCAAAATATCGATGTCTTTGGTCATGCGTTCAGGCATATAGGCGCGCGTGGCGACTCCGCCAACGATTGCCCAGTCGATGCCCTGCAAAATGGGACGCAAATCGGGCCAGGGGTTCATAGCCGTCCTCCTGCGCATAAATTCATGGCTGCTCCCCGTGCCGGGCTTGCCGTTGCGCTTCACCATATCGATCATAAAGCGCCGTTTTTGACGCGCTGAGAGATTGCCGTCTGGCGCAATTTTGGCAATGGCTGGAGGAATGGGTAAATGGCTCATTATTTGTGACTGCTCAGGTTCTTGCTTGTTATGGCTCAAATAGAACGCGGATGACGCTGATCAGGCGGATTCACACGGATTCTTTTAAGTTTTACCCCGCTACACTACGTTCCGGGGGCTTCCCGCGAAAATCAGTTTAATCCGCCGAATCCGCGTTCTATTTCTTG
>JBARBA010000666.1:0-10344 GCA_049792555.1 Anaerolineales bacterium | reverse complement strand
CAGCCTGACAGGCGCGGTACAGATTGTCCTGGTTTGTGGAATGATCCAGGTAGGCCTGGGCCGCTTGCGGAATGGCCGTCGCTTCGGGGTTTTGCGGCTTTTCGATGATTTGTTGCAAGGTATCGCGCGCTTTTGCGCTCTCGCCCTGCAGCGCATACGCCTGTGCGAGTTGAAAACGCAGGTAATCGGGGTAGCTGGGGCCTAATTGGGTGACATCCAGCCTGGATGGGGTGGACAAAAACGAGGGGAGTTCGTCGGTCAGCAACCGGTAAGTCCCTTCGCCCATGTTCAAAGTCGGCCATTCGTTTGTTCCCCGGTCAATGACGTCCGGTTTCTCAACCAGGCTCTCTGCCAACTGGTACGTTTCGCCGCTCCACTTGTAGCTTTCAAAACGGACCAGGGATGAATCACGCGAAACCGGTTTTCGCACCTCGATCGGTTGCGCGCCGCTTGCGTCCGCAGTCCCATATTGCCACGTCCCCGAAATCGCGCCATCTTCATCCAAATCAAACTGACCGCGGCTCAGGTCGGCAAAATGGTCGTCTTTCCACTGAAAAATAAAAGTATTGCTCCACGTAAAGCTACCGTTGTAGTTTGTGCGCGACAAAATGATTTCCGGGATGCCGTCGCCGGTATGGTCTCCCACGCTGGACGGGCCATCGTCTGCGCGGTTAAAACTCAAGCCATTGTAAATGCGGACCAGCCGGTAATGTCCCTGGCCGTCTTTGCCGAGGGCGGCATACAAGCTTGTCGAGTTTCTTTCGATGATATAGACGCCAAGCACCTGGCCAGGCTGGCCAATTCCGAAAAGGTCGGGATACGATTCCGATACGAAGATTCCGAAACCGTATGGGTTAAGCGCATCCGTCAAATTATCGGACTGATAGCGCCCACCGTTCAGGCCGGTTTCTATCTGCTGCAAAATCCAGGCGTCCGAATCTGAACTTCCCAAAATGGCGTTTGCCAGCGCCACACGCCATTCGAGCTTTTCCTTAAAATCTGCGTCAGGGAAACGGTGCAGGGCCTCCAACCCCGCCAGTTTGACTGCCGCCTGATCGGATGCGTAATTAAGGCGATCATTGCCGAAATATCCGACGTTATCGGCGTACGAAAATTGCTCAGCAACCCGCACCAAATCCAGGGCAGTTTGTTCGTCCCAGGCTTTTTGCCGGTAGGCTGCCGCCCCGCGCGCAGGGGTTGCCAGGGGAGTTGGCGTATCCATCTGCATGGGAATTTCGGTGGGCGATACAGCGATTGGATGCGGTGTGAGCGAAGGCGCCGGCGCGAGCGTGGGGGTGGGGGTGTCAGTTTGCGTCGGCGCTTTCGTGGGGCTGGGAAAAGGGGATGCGGTAGCCGTCAGCGGTTTGGGGGTGGCGGGAGAACAAGCCACAAACGATAGAGCCATCAAAGGGATGATGACAAACCAAATATGCAATCGCATAAAGAATGCTTTCTGGTGCGTGAGCATGGAATTACCTCCTCCTGGACATGGCTGTCTTGCCAGGATTTAAGTATAGCATCATGCCGGGCGCAGGGGCGACCCTGATCGCCAGGAATTCGGGCGGTTTTTCATGCTGGGACTGTGCCACAACGGCCGCTTGAAACGGGTTTATACTATCCCCAGGCAACCCAAAACTTTATCCGACACAAGCTGCAAGGAGGCTCAAATGAAAATTGGACTTCAGATTCCCAACTTTACCTGGCCGGACGGCGCGCCGGGCATCGGTCACAGGCTGGCAGAAATCGCCGCCGCCGCCGACGATGCCGGTTTTGCCAGTATCTGGGTCATGGATCATTTCTTCCAGATCGGCGACCGGGACCGCACGAGGGGTCTCGGCCCGGCGGAAGATGAGATGCTGGAAGGTTACAGCACGCTGGGCTATCTGGCAGGCGTCACGAAGAAGGCCAGGCTGGGCACCATGGTGACCGGCGTGGTCTACCGCCACCCCGGCATTTTGGTCAAGACTGTCACCACGCTGGATGTGCTATCAGGCGGGCGCGCTTACCTGGGGATTGGCGCGGCGTGGAACGAACGCGAGGCAAAAGGGTTGGGCATTCCCTTCCCGCCGATTGCCGAGCGCTTCGAGCGCCTGGAGGAAACCCTGCAAATTGCCAAACAGATGTGGTCGGGGGAGCGCGGCCCGTATAACGGCAAGTATTACCAGCTTGTCGAAACAATCAACAGCCCGCAGGCGTTGTCGCAGCCTCACCCGCCCATCCTGATCGGCGGCAGCGGCGAGAAGAAGACGCTGCGGTTGGTGGCGCAGTATGCCGATGCCTGCAACCTGTTTGCGTTCGCGGGGATCGACGTGCTTCGCGGCAAGCTGGACGTGCTGAAAAAGCATTGCGACACGCTGGGGCGCGACTACGCCGAAATCGAGAAAACCGTCCTGGATACCGTTTACCTTGCGCCCGGTCAAATGAGCGTGGCTGACACGATCGAGCATTGCCGTGTGCTGGCCGGTCTCGGCATCCAACAGGCGATCTTCAACATGCCCAACGTGCATGAAATTACGCCGTTGGAGACCTTCGGACGCGAGATTATCCCGGCAGTGATGGCGTTGTAGAACGAAACCATAACGGTTTAGGGAACAAAACGGGTGACAGTTGCTTCAGGGCAACTGTCACCCGTTTCTATTTGCAATGGGGTTCGATACATTTCGACGGTCGTGTAATGCCGGTGGGTGCAAATTGTGTTTTCCTGCTCGATAAAAAGCGTAACATCTTGCTGCGCATTTGCGACTGTGACGGGTATAATTCAGCGACTTTTCAAAAACCGGTTCTTCGGTGTTTAGTGGAGCAAAAACCAAAATAGAACGCGGATATCCGCAGGTTGAGCGGATTCCCGTAGATTTTTTAGGTCCATCCGCGAACATCAGTCCAATCCGCGTCATCCGTGTTCTATGTCCACTCGATGCCGAAGAGCCCCAAAAACCAGGAGCACCTTACATGACCAAAAAACTGACCGGCAACGAAATCCGCCAAAACTTTTTAGACTTCTTCGAAGAACAGCGTCACACCGTCGTTCCATCCGCCTCGCTGGTGCCGGGCGGCGACGCCACGCTGCTCTTTACCAACTCAGGCATGGTGCAGTTCAAGGACGTTTTCATCGGCACCGACAAACGCCCCTACACCCGCGCCGTCGACTCGCAGAAGTGTATGCGCGTGGCCGGCAAGCATAACGACCTCGACGACGTGGGCCGCGACGACACGCACCACACCTTTTTCGAGATGCTCGGCAACTGGTCGTTCGGCGACTATTATAAGAAGGAAGCCATCGCCTGGTCGTGGCAACTGCTCACCGACGTTTGGGGCCTGCCCAAAGACAAACTCTACCTGACTTGCTTCAAGGACGACAAAGGCAACATCCCCACCGACGAGGAAGCCGCCGAAATCTGGCGCGCGCAGCCGGGCGTGCTGCTTGAAAACGTGCAATACTTCGGGCGCAAGGAAAACTTCTGGCAGATGGCCGAGTTTGGCCCGTGCGGCCCGTGCTCCGAAATCCACATCGACCTGGGCGAGGAGCGCGACAACATGCGCGGCCAGCCGCACCAATGCGGCGTCAACGGCGACTGCACGCGCTACCTCGAACTGTGGAACAACGTCTTCATCCAATACAACATGCTCGAAGGCGGCAAGCTCGAAGCGCTGCCCTCCACGCACGTCGATACCGGCATGGGCTTCGAGCGCATCGTCTCGGTGCTGCAAGGCGTGGATTCCAACTACAAGACCGACTTGTTCAAGGGCGCGCTGGACGTGCTCTCGGCCCTGACCGGCAAATCGCGCGACGAAATGTACGCCGATTTCACGCCCTTCCGCGTGGTGGCCGACCATGCCCGCGCCGCCGCCTTCCTGATCGCCGACGGCGTGGTGCCGGGCAACACCAGCCGCAACTACATCTGCCGCATGATCATTCGGCGCGCCGCCCGCTTTGGGACGAAACTCGGTTTAACCGAACCGTTCCTGGCGAAAGTGGCGGATCCCATTATCGCGGAATACGGCGGCTTCTACCCGGAGATGCTCCAACATAAACAAGAGATTTTGGACTCGCTGACGAGGGAAGAAATCCGTTTTGCGCGCACCGTGGAAAGCGGCGTTGCCCACCTGCAAGGTATGCTCGACGCGCTCAAACAGGCGGGCGAGTCGACCCTCGATGGGCGCAAGGCCTTCGACCTGTACGCCACCTACGGCCTGCCGCTCGAAATCAGCCGCGACATCGCCCGCGAACAATCCCTCGACGTGGACGACGCCGGTTTCAAGGCCGCGCGCGAGGAACACAGCAAAGCCTCCGGCGGCGGCAAGGCTATGGGCGCGATGGGCGGCTCGGACGCCGAGTTCTTCGCCGGCATTTTCAAGGAGTTGCAGTCCAAAGGCAAGCTCGGCGCAAAGGGCGTGGAATACGACCCTTACACCAGCCCCGAAACCAACGGCGAAGTATTGGCGCTGGTCGTGGACGGGCAGGCCGTCAGCGAAGCGCAGTTTGGCGACAAAGTTGAAATCATCCTGCCCAAGACGGGCTTCTACATTGAATCCGGCGGGCAGATGGGCGATACCGGGCGAATCTCCTCAGACTTCCGAAGTCTTAAAGACTTCGGAAGTCTGGAGAGCGGCGGTTGGGAAATCGAAGTCAGCGAAGTCCGCCGTCCCTCGGCTGGACTCATTTCCCACATCGGCGAAGTCGTCAGCGGCAAGCCCAAAGTCGGTGACAAAGCCGTCGCTGCCGTGGACGCCGCCCGTCGCCATGACATCATGCGCAACCACACCGCCACGCACCTGATGCATGCCGCGCTGCATCAGGTATTGGGCGAGCACGCCCGCCAGGCCGGTTCGCTCGTTGCGCCCGACCGGCTGCGCTTCGACTTCAACCATTCCGAAGGCATGACTGCCGGGCAGATCGAGCGCGTCGAAAAGATCGTCAACGACGCCATTGCCGCCGATATGGCCGTCACGTCCAAGACCAAATCGCGCGATGAAGCGGTTGCCGAAGGCGCGATGGCGCTCTTCGGCGAGAAATACGGCGACGTGGTGCGCACCATCACCGTCGGCGACCCGGTCAATAAGTACTCCTACGAATTATGCGGCGGCACACACCTGGAGCGCACCAGCGACGTGGGCATGTTCCTGCTCGTCAGCGAAGCCTCCGCCGCAGCCGGGGTGCGGCGCATCGAAGCGGTGACAGGCCGCGGGGCGTATGAACTCGTGGCGAAACGCTTCAAAGCGCTGAAACAGGCCGCTTCCACGGTCAAAGCCAGCCTGGAGGAAGTCCCCGCGAAAATCGATGCGTTGCAAGACGAATTGAATGCCTCCAAAAAACAATTGGCCGCAGCGCGCGTCGAACTGGCGCTGGCGACCTTTAACCAGCAGCTTGCCAACATCCAGAAGGTCGGCGACGTGAATTTGCTGGTCACGCAGCTTGCGGGTGTGGACAAGGATTCGCTCACCAAACTGGCCGACCAGTTCCGCGAAAAGTTCCCTGCGAACGGCGTGTGCGTGATTGCCGCGCCCGCTGCTGGAAACGTGACTGTCATGGCCACCGTGACGCAGGATTTGATCAAGCGCGGCGTCAAGGCCGGCGACCTGGTGGGGCACATCTCGCGCCAGCTTGGCGCGGGCGGCGGCGGCGCGCCGCACCTGGCCTTTGGCGGCGGCAAGGACGCCGCCAAATTGGGCGAGGCGCTGGCAAGCGTGCGCCCCTGGCTCGAAGGCAAGTTGGCCTGAATGTAAAAGAAAGACCGCGCCAAACGGCGCGGTCTTTTCTCGAAAGGATGCCAACTTTCAGATGTGCCGCGATAAACCAGCACATCGTATCATTTCAATCATCGGTGGTTGAGTAGGCGGCGACGCTATCTCGCCGCCGTACCGAAACCACCTGTAGCACCAATTCCCCCATATTGAGAAGATACAGCACATCGCTATATATGACATAAATCAAGACGGAATGCACTTGCATTCCCGCGTATTCTCTTGTATCCTGTGCGCGGGAGAGTTGACATTGAAAAACCATTCACTGATTACAGCCTTGAAAAACCTGCGCGGCAACCCGCGCGGGTGCGTTTTTGCCGAGCCGTTGTGGGGCATTCCCTTCAACCTCTATGCCCCCTATATCTCGGTCTATATGTTGGCCATCGGTCTTTCGGACAAACAAATCGGCCTGATTGCCAGCATCGGCGCCGGTTTCCAGGTTATCCTGGCCCTGTTGAGCGGCGTCGTCACCGACAAATTGGGACGCCGCCGCACGACCCTGATCTTTGACATCCTGGCCTGGAGCGTGCCGGCGTTGATTTCGGCCATTGCCCAGAATTTTTGGTATTTCCTCGTAGCGGTCATCATCAACAGCATCTGGCGCATCACCAATAATTCATGGAATTGCCTGCTGGTGGAAGACGCCCAACCGGAACAGTTGATGGACATCTATTCCTGGATTTATATCGCCAACCTGGTTGTCGGTTTTGTTGCGCCCCTGGCCGGGCTGCTGATCGTCGCTTTTACGCTTGTCCCAACCGTGCGCGGGCTGTATATCTTTGCTGCCATCATGTTCACGGTCAAGGCCATCGTCACTTACCGGATGACCGAGGAAACGGCGCAGGGCAGGGTGCGCATGCGCGAGACCCGGCACCAAAATGTCTTCGCCATCCTGGGCGAGTATCGACACGTCTTGCGTGAACTTCTGCAAAGCCCGCAGACACTCTACGCAGCAGGCATCATGTTGGTCTTCGGCATCAGTTCATTGATCAGCGGGAATTTTTGGGCCATCATCGTTACCCAAAAATTGCACGTCCCGGACCAGGCCCTGTCAATTTTTCCGTTTGTCAAATCGGCTGTTATGATTTTGTTCCTTTTCTTTGTCCTGCCGCGTATCAGCGCCATGCACTTTAGAATCCCTATGATTGTCGGGTTTTTGGGTTTGGTGGTTAGCCAGGTGGTGCTGATCACCGCTCCGCCGTTGAGCGAAGGATTATTGTTATTTAGCCAGATGGTGTTGATTACCGCTCCGCCATTGGGCTACGGATTATTGCTATTCAGCGTATTCCTGGAAGCTTGTAGCATTGCAACCGTCAGTCCGTTGATCGACCGGATGATGGTGCTGAATGTCGAGCCAAAGGAGCGCGCCAGGATCCTATCCATCCTGTACGTCGGGACCATTTTGCTTACATCGCCTTTTGGCTGGATCGCCGGAATGCTTTCGGCGCTGAACAAAGACCTGCCGTTTATGCTGAATATCGTCCTGTTCGTAGCGGGTGTGCTGTTGGCGTACCTGGCAGGGCAGGCTTCGTTGCGCGCGCTGGCGACGCAAACCACATCGACGGTAGACGCCGCATAGTTTGGCCTTTTTCGGGCTTGGAAAACGAAAGGCCGGGTTCTTTTACTTTATGTTTCGCGTAACCACTATACCCATACAATAAAACCTTACCAATAGAAACCACAACATGGAAACTGCCAACTCACAACACGACCCTTACGCCGCATTCCGCTACGCAGACTTCCGCTTGCTACTGGTGGGGCGGTTCACCGCATCACTCGGCAACCAGATGTTATCCTTTGCAATCGGTTGGGAATTGTGGCTGCGCACCCATGATCCATTTGCGCTGGGTCTTGTTGGGCTGGTGCAGGTGATCCCGGTGCTGTTGCTTTCGCTTCCCGCCGGGCACGTGGCCGACCAATACAACCGCAAGAATATTGTCTTTATCACGCAGATTCTGTTGGCGTCATGTTCCCTGGGATTGGCGTTCATTTCATTTTCCCAGGGACCGCTGATTCTGATCTACCTTTGTCTGCTCGGTATCGGGACTGCGCGGGCTTTCAACGACCCGGCAACGTCCACTCTGTTACCCCAAACCATACCACCCAATATGTTTACCAACGCCGCCAGGTGGAGCAGTAGTTCGTGGCAGCTTGCAGCCATTGTCGGGCCTGGGCTTGCGGGGCTGGTCGTTGCGCTCTTGAACAGCGTCACATCCATTTACATATTCGACGCGGTTGCCGGCATCACTTTCCTGGTATTGGTTAGCCTCATCAAAGGCAGGGCGTTGGCGCTCTCGCGTAAAACCGCAACGCTCGAATCGCTGGCGGAAGGCATTCGCTTTATCCGCAGCACCAAGGTCATTTTGGCCGCCATCACGCTGGATATGTTTGCCGTGCTTTTTGGCGGCGCTGTGGCGTTGCTGCCTGTTTATGCAACGGACATCCTGAAAGTTGGGCCGGAGGGACTTGGCTTGATGCGAGCGGCGCCGTCCATTGGCGCGCTGATCATGGCCGTGATGCTGGCCTATTCACCGCCATTCAAGAATACGGGGAAGACGCTTCTCCTGGCGGTAGCCGGTTTTGGGGTGGCAACCATCATATTCGGCGCTTCCACATCCTTCTGGCTGTCGATTGCCATGCTGGTCTTGTTGGGCGGGTTGGATAACATTAGCGTCGTCATTCGCAGCACATTGATCCTGACGCGCACGCCCGATGAGATGCGCGGGCGCACTTCATCGGTAAACAGCATCTTTATCGGCGCATCGAATGAGTTGGGCGGATTTGAATCGGGGCTGACGGCGGCGCTCTTTGGGCCTGTGCTATCGGTGGTGGCCGGCGGCATCGGCACGCTCCTGGTCGTGTTGGCCGTTGCCAGGATTTGGCCCGAAATGAGAGATTTGAAGACCCTGGATGCGCCGGAAAAACGAGAAAAACCGTCGCAATAAATGCGTCGATAGTTTTGATAATTTTGTTGTATTTTCCAAAACGTTTTGATACAATGAATATAAGTCTCCGTTATCGATACCGCGTTATTCGTAGTGAATGGGCGCAGACCGGCAACAGAAGAAAACATGCCCGTAGAAAAAACAGCAGGGGTTGTAAAGTCTGGCAGGAGTGCAGTGCAGCATTTTGTTTATAACCCAAACGCCACTTTAACATGCGAGGTGATTTTATGAGTGAACAACCCGTTAATGACAACCCGAAAGATGATATCAAACCCGTAGGCGATGACGATGTAAGCGTCAAAAGAATACGCAGCCTTCTCTCTTTCCTGTCCATTCTTTTGGTGATGGTCAGCCAAATTATTTTGTACACATCGCCTGTCCGGGAAGATATTGGCATGCCGCTGTCTTCAACGATTGACCCCGTCTCCATGCAGATCAATATTACGATAGCGCTCTTGATCGTAGGCGTATTGTTATTCGTTTTTAGCCAGGGGTATCAACCGCCCCGGTTTTTGCGAGCCTGGTTTGACCGCGCGCCCTCGATTCCCGGCGTAGTTCCCTGGGTGTTGGCGTCTTTGGCGTTGTCGTTGGTGGCGGTCCTATCCATGCTGTTATTCGAAAAGGCCCAGCTCAAAAACTACATTCCTGTCGTTACCATCTGGTTCTTTGCCGGGCTGTGTTATGCTGCGGGATTTATGAGAAACCGCTTTTCAGTTCCCCGGTGGCGCGAGTGGTTGAAACTCCACTGGATCGAAATATTGGCGCTTGGCCTGCTGACGCTTTTTGGAATCGCCTTGCGCTTTTACGCATTGGGAGATATTCCCCGGGTGGTGAATGGGGATGAAGGGCGGCTGGGAATTGCGGCGCTATCAACGAACACCTATCCGTTTGTCAATCCGTTCTCGCTCTGGGAAAATTTTGGGGCCTTGTATTTGCAGGCGGTCAACCTGTGCCTGACGTATTTCGGCACGACTCCTTTTGCGTTGCGAATCGCCGCAGCCATCGGCGGAACGCTTGCCATCCCCGCTATATACCTGCTCGCGCGCCAGATTTCCGGGGCGCGCGTCGCGTTCATCGCCGCGGCCTTAATTGCCATCTCCCATGACCATCTTCACTTCAGCCGGACGGTGGCCGTCGCTTACATCCAGGGCACCTGGTTGATCCCGCTCGAATTTTATTTCTTGTTGAGCGGCATCACCAAACGCAGTTCCTGGCGGGCTGCCCTGGGTGGAATGCTATTGGCGTTCCATTACTGTGTGTACCTGGATGCGCAAATCACGACTGCCCTCATATTGGTTTATCTCTTGATCGCCTTCCTTTTCATGCGCCCGTGGATCAAACCCGCGCTCCGCCAGGTGGCCGTCTTTTGGGGAGGCTTTGCGATCATGTTCCTGCCCGAGTTGACTTTCATCATTGAACACCCCGGAGATTTTTTCAACCGCCTTACCAAGGATGGCATGTTCCAAACCAACTGGCTGCCCCAGGAAATCGCGAATACCGGCCATAACGTCTACCAGATCCTGGCGCAGCGCGTTGTGCATGTGTTTTTAAGCATGATCTATTACCCGGCATTTGATTTTTATGGCGCATCGGTGCCGGTCTTGAGCCGGATTTCTGCGGTGTTGTTCCTGCTCGGCTTGGGAATTGTGCTATGGAA
>JBARBA010000665.1:0-13599 GCA_049792555.1 Anaerolineales bacterium | reverse complement strand
GTAAAGGTCCGGGTAGGCGTTCGGGTCACAGTGCGGGTGAAGGTCCGGGCAGGCGTCCGGGTCACAGTGGGGGTGACAGTCCTGGTAGACGTTCGGGTCACAGTGCGGGTTGACGTTTTGGTCCCGGTGACCATGGATGTAGGTGTCCGGGTCTCGGTGAGGGTGGAGGTGACAGTGGGAGTTAACGTCTCAGTTGCCGTGACGGTGGGCGTAAGCGTCAGGGTGGGCGTCTGGGTCTCGGTGGGGGTGGATGTGACAGTGGGAGTTAACGTCTCAGTCGCCGTGACGGTGGGGGTAAGCGTCAGGGTGGGCGTCTGGGTCTCGGTGGGGGTAGATGTCACGGTGGGAGTTAACGTCACAGTCGCAGTGACGGTGGGCGTAAACGTCACGGTAGGTGTCTGGGTTTCGGTAGGAGTGAGGGTCACAGTGGGGGTGGGCGTGACTGGAGGGATGGCAGGGTCTATATACACCGCGCCGGAGCTAAGAGCCAAGTTATTCGCCTGATCCCCGTTCACGCCAGTGGCATTGCTGGATTCACCAAGTGCTCCCACCGCCAGCGTGTCGCCGGACACGGCGACAGACCAGCCAAACCAGTTACTCGGATAGGTGTTGGATGCTTTCACATAGGCCTGCTGGCTCCAGGTTGCGCCGCTGCGGGTAAAGACATACACCGCGCCAGCGTTTGGAGCCGAGTTATCTGCCTGATCCCCGTTCGCGCCGGTAGCTCTGCTGTCTTCATAATATGCTCCTACCGCCAGCGTGTCGCCGGACAGGGCGACAGACCAGCCAAACCAGTCACCGTAATCGGTGTTGGAGGCTTTCACGTAGGCCTGCTGGCTCCAATCTACGCCGTTGCGGGTAAAGACATATACCGCGCCGGAGCCTGGTACCGAATAATCCGCCTGGTTCCCGTTCACGCCGGTGGCATTGCTGGATTCACCAGGCGCTCCCACCGCCAGCGTGTCGCCGGACAGGGCGACGGACTCGCCAAACAAATAATCCGGCCCGGTATAGGATGATTTCAGGTAAGCCTGCTGGCTCCAGGTGGTTCCGCTGCGGGTAAAGACATACACCATTTCCGCCGCTCCCCCCACCGCCAGCGTGTCGCCGTCCAGGGCGACAGACCCGCCAAATCTGGCATTGTATTGGGTGTTGGATGCTTTCACGTAGGCCTGCTGGCTCCATGCCGTCCCGCTGCGGGTAAAGACGTACACCGCACCGGCTCTTGTCTCCAAGTTATTCGCCTGATCCCCGTTCACACCGGTGGCATCGCTGGATTCACCAGGCGCTCCCACCGCCAGCGTGTCGCCGGACAGGGCGACAGACTGGCCAAATTTGTCATCCGCCTCGGCGTTGGATGCTTTCACGTAGGCCTGCTGGCTCCATGCCGTTCCGCTGCGGGTAAAGACGTACACCGCGCCAGAGTGCAAAGCCGAGTTATCCGCCTGGTTCCCGTTCACGCCGGTGGTGCTGCTAGATTCATGCCACGTTCCCACCGCCAGCGTATCGCCGGACAGGGCGACAGACTGGCCAAAGTAATCACCTGCCTCGGTGTTGGAGGCTTTCACATAGGCCTGCTGGCTCCAAACTCCGCCGCTGCGGGTAAAGACATACACTGCGCCGGAGTCGCCAGCCGAGTTATACCACTGGTTGCCGTTCACGCCGGTGGCATTGCTGTCTTCATAATATGCTCCCACCGCCAGTGTGTCGCCGTCCAGGGCGACAGAATAGCCAAAGTTGTCACCCGCATCGGCGTTGGATGCTTTCAGGTAGGCCGGGTCAACCCCCACAGGCAGCAAAGCTCTGACCTGGGCCCAATCGGCGGCGCTCAGGCCGGCGGGCAGGGGCGGGTCGGCAACTCCCGCAGGGGCAGCCCGGGCCGGGGCGCTGTTTGCGGCAAGGCCCAGGGCGCTGAACGCCAGCGCCAGCAGGACGATGAAAATGACACTCGAAACCTTGAATGATGCCTTCATTTTTTATGCTCCTTTTGATTGGTTCGAATCATGATGCGCAGGCCATCAGGCGCGCGCTTTGACGATAGGGGGGACGTGCGATTGCAGCATGTTTCCGTTCGCCGCGCCTGATGCAAGCGCGGATATTGATTTCCACCATTAAGTCACGGAATTATGAAACTACTATATGTTTTATCAAAAGCCAGTCGAGACAACAATAAGGGTAATGTATGCCCGCCTTGGAAGCGGCAAAGCACAAGGATCAACCGGTGACGGGTTGCGCGGGCTCAATCGTGCTCTTTGCCACAATAACCATTGTAACTTTAGGACATGCGCCCATCCTTAACAAAAGCGCAAACCGGGGCTGGCAATTGCATCTACCGTCTGGGTATCCCACACCCGTAGGGGCGGGTCTTCTTCGCCGAAGGTGTTTGTCCATCCACCCAGGCGCAGGTGCGCAGGACGCCCTCGCCCACATGAAAGACCCGCCCCTACCTTTGCCAAAGGCGATTCCCTCCCAACTGGCATACCTGTCGGGTCTTGGAGACCCGACAGGTCTATTCTTGGGATTGAGACAAAAAGACACCTTGACGCACACATGATTTTGGATATAATCACCAAAATCGCGGCAAACTGCCACGCAAGGCGCAAAAAGAACACCCAATCGTGAAAATCGAAAGAGCAGCAAAAAAGACCAAAAGAGCGCCGCGAAATGCCAAAAGAATAACATGAAAGATATACAGAGCCGCGCTGAACACCGGGCGAGCAATACGAAACCACAAAGAACAATCCGCAAGAATTGAACGGGCAGCAGGCTCGATAAAGTTGGCAACCTGGCAGCCGCGATAAATAGCAGGGAAGACAGAATGAGCGGTAGGGAAGACCGAATGAGCCGTAGGGAAGACCGAATGAGCCGTAGGGAAGACTGAATGAGCAGTAGGGAAGACTGAACGAGCGGTAGGGAAGACCGAATGAGCGGTAGGGAAGACAAAATGAGCGGTAGGGAAGACAAAATGAGCGGTAGGGAATGCTGAACGAGCAACAAGAAAAATAAAACGAAAAACGGGGCAGGCCGATCAGGGGTTCCTTGCGTTTGTCGTCCCTGAGATTATTCAAAAGGCCGCCCTTTCTACTCAAAAAACCGCCGGACTTCCGGCGCTTATCCACCTTATTTTAACCCATCGAAAGGAGCTTAAAATGATTAAACCCACGTCCACCATCGACGACCTGTTGAGCGCCGCCAAACTGGCCATCGATACCAGCCTGGCCGACGCCGAAATCAAGGCATTGGTTGCCGCCTACGGCTACAACGACCAAAAGCTGGCCGAAGGTCAAAAATTGTTCACCGCCGCCGACGCCGCCGTCCATGCCCAGGGCCGCGCCGAAAGCGCGCAACTGGCCGCCTCCGCAGCCCTTGAAACCGCCAAAGCGCAGGCCGTCAAGGCCTACCAGGACCTCGCCAAGATCGCCCGCGCCACCCTCGACCCCACCGCCTTGCCCGGCCTGAGCCTGGATAGGGCCATGCCGCAGGGCGTTGGAGCCTTCCGCGCCGCCGCCAGCCAGCTCTTCGACAATGCCGCCAGCATCACCTCCCTGGCCGAATACGGCTACGACGCCGCCAAACTGGCCGCCGAAAGCGCCAAATTGACCGCCTTCGAAGACGCCAACCGCGCCCAGGAGACCGCCAAGACCGTCGCCAAAGCCGCCACCGCTGCCCAAAACGACGCGCTGACCGCCCTCAACAAATGGACGGCGCAATACATCAAAGTGGCCCGCGTGGCCCTCAGCGGCCAATCCGAAATGCTCGGCAGGCTGGGCGTCGTCTCCCGCGCAGGTCCCACCGCCGCGCAGCGCGCCGCCCGCCAAAAGAAAACAGTCGCCGCCACCCCGAGCGCAGCGAGCAAAGCCGAAGAAGGGCCTGCCGCGCCCGTCGAAGAGCCTGCCCTGAGCAAAGCCGAAGAACCTGCCCAGAGCTAGTACTGAGCTTGTAGTAGCGACTTCAGTCGCTTTTGGTCAGGCAAGCGGCAGCCCTGTCGGGCCTCCAAGACCCGACAGGTCTTGCCATCGAAGAGCCTTCCCCAAAAAACGAAAAACGTCCCCGGCGCTCGAAAGCGCCGGGGACGTTCGATTAACAAAGACTTCCGAAGTCTCGAAGACTTCGGAAGTCTGGTATCTACTCTCTATTCTCTAATTGATCTCAAACCCATCGCACACCACGCCGGTTCCGGTGGAAGCCGGGTTCTTCGTCCCAAGCACCTTAATGACCACATCGTGGCTGCCGCCGGTCAGGCCGCTAATGGTGACTTTATACTGCCATTGCTGCGTGGCCCCGTACAGGTCCACCGTGGTCTTCAGCGCGCCGTCCACCCAAATTTGGGCTTTGCCGTAGGCCGGGCCGCGCGCAGTCACAAAGTTGAACTGCTTGCCAGTGAATGAGAAGCTGGCCGTGGCGTTGGCAACGCTGGAGATGCGGTACGCGCCAAAGCGCGGGCCGGTATCCACTTTGCCCAGCCAACTGCCGTAACTGAACAGGTCGTCATAGCCCACATTGATCAAGTTGTCGTTGTAGACGGTCGAGCCGATCTTGAATCCATCCACCACAACCCATTTGTCGCTCGAAGCCGGGTTCTTGGTCCCCAGCGGTTTGATGACGGCAGTGTGCAGGGTGTTGGGCAGTCCTTGGATGATGATGGTGTACTGCCACTGGGGGGTCACGTAGTAGAGATCAAGCGTGGCCACGATGTTGCCATCCACGATGACCTGGGCCTTGCCCTGGTCAGGGCCGCGATAGGTGATCCACGTGAAGCTGGTAAATTTCAGGTTGGGTTTGAAGGTGAACGTGCCAGAAGTCGCCTTGCGGTAGCCGCTGGGGAAGGACAGGGGATTGACCATGCCATCACCAGGGAAGAGCTGGGGAGTGATGATGTCATCATCGGGAGAGGACAGGGCATGCACATCCTCGACTCCAAACCAGGTGTCATACTTGATCCCGTAGCTCTGGTTCCAAATCAGGCTGCTCTGCGCGTTGGTTGGCGTGCGGGTTGGGGTAATGGTGGGCGTCAAGGTTGGTGTGCGCGTCAACGTCACCGTCGGCGTGATGGTGGGCGTCCGAGTCTCTGTTGGCGTAGAGGTGGCCGTAGTGGTAAGGGTAATGGTCGGGGTAAGCGTCACAGTGGCTGTGATGGTTGGCGTCCTCGTTTCGGTGGGCGTCGCCGTCTCGGTAGGCGTGGATGTCTCGGTGGGCGTCGCCGTCTCGGTGGGGGTGGACGTTTCAGTAGGAGTCGCAGTGGGCGTCAACGTTTCAGTGGGCGTTGCCGTTTCGGTGGGTGTGGATGTCTCGGTGGGCGTCGCCGTTTCGGTGGGAGTCACGGTAGGCGTGCGCGTATCGGTGGGCGTTGCCGTTTCGGTGGGCGTGGAGGTCTCGGTAGGCGTCGCCGTCATCGTCCCCGTAGGGGATTCGGTGGGCGTGAGAGTAGGCGTCAACGTTACAGTAGGCGTATGCGTCACCGTTGGCGTGGACGTTTCGGTAGGCGTGGAGGTAGACGTGGCTGTGGAGGTGGCCGTCACCGTTGGCGTGGGAGTAGCGGTGGCATACGTCACCGTATTATCGACGCTGGTCGAGAGCGCGTTCGAGTTGCCGGCGGCATCCTGCACCAGGCCCGCCAGGATGCTGGCAGTCACGGTGCCGTCGTTGGAGATGGAGGTCACGGCGATGTCGTAGGTGGTGCCGTCGTTGGGCGCAATCTCGGTAACGGTGGCAGCCAACGGGATGGCCGTGCCGCCCAACGTCACGTCGGCATTTGTAAAGCCGGTGACGGGTTCGCTAAAGGTGGCCGTAAAGTGGATCGGCAACGAGATGGTTGGGTCGGGCTGCCCGGCGGCTTGTTCGACCGTCACCGTCGGCGCGGTATTATCCACCGTGTAGGTCTGGTCGTTCGTGGCGGAGGGCGTCGGCTCGACAACCTGCAAGGTGTTGCCGGCCAGATCTTTAACAGCCGGACTGGCAGCAATATTCAAGCCAACCACGCCGTTCAAGGTGGGCAGGTTGCCGCTGACAGTGCCATCCACGGTGAAATCGAATACCAAATTGGGCGTCACGGATGAGACACCCGCAATGGGAGTCGTGGTGCCGGTGACGACGAAACTGCTTGCGCCCACGTTCGTGACCGGTTCGTTAAAGGTCACGCGGAAAACGAGTATGTCGGCGTTGGTGGGGTTGGCGGCCGGCGACTGGCGCACGATGGACGAGACCAACGGCCCGGTATTATCCACCGTGTACGTTTGGTCATTCGTGGCGGAGGGCGTCGGTTCGACCACCTGGAGAGTGTTACCGGCCAGGTCTTTAACAGCCGGGCTGGCGGCAACGTCCAGGCCAACCGTACCGTTCAAGCCGGGCAAGTCGCCGCTGACCGTGCCATCCACGGTGAAATCGAATACCAAATTGGGAGTCACAGATGAGACACCTGTAATGGGGGTCGTGGTGCCGGTGACGACGAAACTGCTTGCGCCGACGTTTGTGACCGGTTCGTTAAAGGTCACGCGGAAAACGAGCGTGTCGGCGTTGGTGGGGTTGGAGGCCGGCGACTGGCGCACGATGGAGGAGACCAACGGCGCAGTCTTGTCGATGGTGTAAGTCTCGCCGGTGAAAGGCAGGGTAAAGACATCATGCGAAAGCCCGGTATCGTTCACCATGTCCAGGCCCAGCGTGCCATCGCCTGTGCCGGTATTGGCCGTCACGTCCCATTGCGTGTCGGGAGAGGCGGTCACTGCGGAAACGCCGGTAATGGCCGGAGCGGTGAGGCCGGTGTTCGCCAGGGCAAAGTTGCTGCTGGTCAAACCGGCGACGGCAGCGTCGAAGGTCACGCGCCAGGTAACGGAACTGGCATTGGTATTCGCGCCGGAAGGTGTCTGGCGGGCGATCGAAGTGACGTTTGCATTGGGCCGGTCAACGGGCGTACAGGTCTGGGGGCTGGTCCCGACGCAGAAGGGGTCGGGATCGGGGGTAGGATCGGTGGTAAGCGCCGATTGGCTGGGATCGAAACTGACCGTGCCCTGGTTCAAGATTTTGGTGCGGATTTCGCCGGAACCCAACGGGTCGACCATCACGTCGAACTGGACGATAACGCTCTTGCCCGCCGGGATTGTGCCAATCGGAACGTTGACCGTCTCACCCGATTGGGCCGGGGCGGGCAGTTTCGCAGAAACCAATTGGTCCGCGCCGCCGGTCAGGTTGCTGGTCAGCAGCGTGGTGGAGGCCGAAGTCTCGCGCGCGTTGGCCCACGAAACCTGCTTGGAGGCTTCTTCAGAATGAACTGCAACAGGGCTGGTTCCGGGTTGAACCTGCGCAACACTGTGATTTTGTTGCGGCAACATGCCAACCGGGTTGGTCGGCTGCGCACATGCGCCGCCGCCGGTAAAGCCGCCGCCCGTTGGGACGTTATTCGACGCCAAAGCCGTGGGAGCTGTGATATTCCTGCCGCTCAGGTAGGTCTGGACTGCCGTATTATCGCTATTCGCGCCGCCATAACCGGGCAGGCGCACGGTTGTGGCCTGTCGCTGGCGCACGCGCACATCGGTGCCCGCGTTGGCGCCGGAACCGTTGATCGTGTTGGCCAACGCGCCCGCCCCGCCAATGTCGGTGCAGATCGCATACGTATCGCCCGGCACCGTTCCGCCGTTAAGCTGGATGCCGTTCATCGGCAACCCGCTCGTGCCCGGATTCGAAATGACGTTTCCGGTCACAGTCGCGTTAAAGGCCCCGCTCATGGCAGAAGCGCCGCCGCCGGTCAAAAGTTCGACGCCGAAGTTGGTGTACTGGGAGATATGGTTATTTAAAACATCGACGGTGACTGTGCCCAGCCCGGCATTCTGAATCTTGATGCCCGAACCGGCCACTGAGCCTGAGTCGGCTAGGCCGGCAACGCCGATGGTGTTGTTTTCAAACGTGCCTTGAACCGTGCCGGGGTCGGTTGATTTAAAGATCAGCACTCCGTAGCCATTGGCATCGCGGAAGGTGTTGTTATAAATATGGAAGCGCAGGTTGGTCGAACCGGTATTATCGCCCGCGCCAATGGTGATGCCGCCGCCGCCCGTCGCAATCGCGGGATGGTTGTCCGACAATGCGCTGTCGCGCAGCACCAGGTCTGAGGCGGCGTTGCCCGAAAGGTTCAGGTGGAAAAGGTCCCCGCGCGAAGAGGTGAAAGTGCTGCTCTTGATCAGGGGATTGATGGCGGCGCTGCCCGAAGCATCCAGCAGGATGCCGGCATTCCCATTCGCGGTGCTGTTCGCGCCGATGGTGACGGTATCAAAGGTAATGCCCAGAGTGCCGCTTGTATTCCGAACGCGGAAGTTGTCTCCCTCGCCACCGCTGACCGATGTGTTGGAGATCGAAGCCGAGCCGGTCAGGCCGTCAAAGGCAATGCTGCCCTCTTGGACCGCAACGTTGGTGCCATTGACGCCGTTCACGACGCTGTTGGCAAGCGTAAAGCCGCCGACCGTGTTGCCATAAATGGCGAAGTTGGCATGGCCGTTGAGCTGCACGTGGGTCAAAGAAACGTTCTGCGCGTTGTAAAGGAAAATACCGCTGCCGGCGTTCTCACCCACCGTGGGGATGACGCCCGCCGCATCGCTGCCTGCGGAATTTTGGATCGCGCCGCCGGAACCTGCTGAACCGTTTCCGGTGACGGTCAACCCACCCGCCCCGGTGCTGTTCAGGAAAATACCGTTGGGCGCGCCGTTCGACGAGATGCTGCGGAAGGTCAGCCCGCTTGCGCCGATGGTGGTGTTCGTTACCTTGAGCGCCGTGCCGGTGGTGGTCGTCAGCGTGTTGACGATGGATGTGTTGTTCTGCGTCGCATTCACCGTGCCGCCGCCGGTGGCGGTAAAGGCCGGGTTCGCGCCGGTGGAAACCGACATGCCGCCGGTGAAATTGATGGTTGCGCCGGTGTTCGTGGTGAGCAGGATGCCGGTGTCGGTATCCGTGACCGCCCCGCTGAATGTCAGCGCGCCGCCCGTCAGGCCGGTCACGTTGACCGAGTGGGCAGAACCGCTGGCAATCGCGCCTGCGTCACTAATGGTAGCGGCGCCGCCGTTCACGTCGAAAGCATTGCCCGCCGCGCCGGAGAGCGCGCCGCCGTTGATCGTCAATGTGCCCGCCAGGACGCCCGCGCCCTTGGCCAGCGTAATGTTCGTCGCTCCGCCGCTGGATGTCACCGAAGCAAACGTGGCGCTCAACGTGCCATTGGTGAGACTGAGCGCCTGGCCGTTGGTGTTGACGATCACATCGGCAACGGTCAGCGTGCCAAAACCGGAACCTGAAATGGCGCTGCCGCTGGAATTGCTCACCGTGAAACCGCGCAGCGTGTTGCCGCTGTTCAGCGTCACGCCGTTGCCGGCAGCGTTCTGGATGACGACCGCCGGAGCGCCCACGTCCATCGTCGGGAAGGGGGCGCTGTCGCCAGACGGGGTCAAACCGGTGATGGCCGAAAGCGTGGCAGTCGCATCCTGCCCGATCAGTTTTTGTCCGCTGCGCAGGGTCACGCCGCCGAGGTAAGGACTGGCGCTTTCGTAAACGAAAATATTATGGTTGTTGGCAGGATGGAGACCGACGCCGTCATTAACTGCGTTGAACGCAGCCAGCGTGGTGAAGGGATGGGAAAGCCGTCCGTCGCAACTGGAGGCGCAGGCGCTGGTATTATCGACAAACCAAACCAGCCCGCCCACGGTAATGGTGACCGTCCCGATATCGCTGCCCACACCGTTGCTCAGGGTGTAGTGGAAAACATCCGCGCCGGTAAAGCCGGCCGGCGGGTCGTAGGTAAAGGAGCCATCGGGGTTACCGACCACGCTGCCCTGAGTGCCGGTCACATCATAGGAAATGACCGTCGCCAGCGGGTTGAGACCCAGAAAATCGTTTGCCAGCAGGCCCGAACCCGCAGATGGGGAAATGGAGACATTGCCGATGGCAGTGTAAGTGTCGTTCACTGCAAACGGAGACACCTTGATGGACCCGCCCACCAGGGATGTGTGGATATCAATGATGTCGTTGAGGGTGACGCCGGTCGCATCGTTGCCGGGGCCGGGGGCGGCGTTGTTCGTAATCGTCGTGGTGTAACGGATGGTCTCGCCCGGGTCGGCTTTCCCATCCCCGTCGCCGGTGACGAAGGCGTCCGTTTTCGTGGCGCTAATTACCGGCCCGACGGCCAGCACCGCAGCGTGAGCCACTGTGACCGCCCCAACCGTGCCAAGTGTGCCAAAGAGGGCCACCAAAAGGATAAAAAATATGCGCTGTACGCGCATTTTCATGCGTAACGAGAAGACGCGCGATGTTATCGACTGCTGTATTTTGACGGGGCGGTTTGAAGAAGACATGGGGAACTCCTTTAATTGGAACAACTTAAATGGGGTTGTGGGTCAAATACCGGTAAATTCTGCTCGCAAGTTATTCGCCGAAAACGCTTGAAATTTATGAAGCTCCGGCAGAGCCTGGAGAGTGTTTTGCTGTCAGCCGGGGAAATTATTTCCTAACCCGGACAAGCCGGAAAAGAAAAACCTTTAACCACGAAGCCACCAAGTCACCAAGCCTTGAAGAAAACCAAAGAATTCTTCGTGACTTTGCCTGCACCGAACGCACACCGTCCTGGCGGACTATGCCAGGGGGTACGCGTGTGACTTTGTGGTTAATTTTCTTGCTTTTTGCCTGCCCTGGACGACGGTCAGGCCAGGGAGCAAGGATTTAATTGCCAAGTTCATGACCACGGATGCTTGCGCGCAGGAAAGATAAAGGCTCGATGAGCGCAAGCGCGGGGAAAACACAAATGAAAAGGACAAAACGATAAAGGGGCGCTCAACATTTTTTGTTTGGCTTTCAAGGGCGCATCCGTGTTTATGCGTGACCGGAATTACATCTCTGGTTAATTCTAATTTCGAAAAGCACACTCTTAATCATTCATGATACCTACCGGCCCAGCACGCCCACAAGCAATGGGCGTGCTGGGTCAAGTGGTTGAATGCACAAACGGCCTGCTGCAATGGCCGGTTAGGTGCGCGGCGGGTAAACGCCCTGCAAAGCGATACAGAAATTGAGCGTCAGGTAAGGCTGCATATTATTATGCGGCTGGTCGCCGCCTGCAGGTGTGATGGCATTATCAGACATATTGCCATTCGAAGCGCCTTGATAGAGTGTGCCGCCTGATGACAGGGCCAACGAAGCATTGACGCTGACAACATTGGTATCGGCAATGTCGAGAACGTCGGCTTTTAGTGTATGGCTGTGCGACGGGATTTCTGACTCCAGGAGTGATACCGTCTCAGACCCGCCGGTCTCGCCCAGATCATGCAGCGAAAGACCGGGACCCTGGCCGGGATGCATGGGCGCGTTGCCCTGCATGTTGGGCAGCGCAAAATTGGATTTGCCATCGCCGCCGTAGGTGGTGCCAAGCAGCGAGAAAAGCGCCGTATTCTGCGAGAGTGGCAGAATCTGACCGTCGCAGAAAGCCCAGCCCTTGGGCGCAAAGTTGAACGGGAAGATGCGAATTTCAGCAACAAATGGATCCGACATATTTACTCCTTTTATAAATTGAAGCGGATATAAGCTTTTCGGGGCGCGGGCCGGGAAGTCACCCGCAACCATTGCCATGCCAGCATCGGAATGCTGCTTTTTAGGTCTGCGACGGGAAAATCCCATAGAGCGAAATAATGAAATCGACGCAGAGATAAGGCTGGAAGTTGTTGTGCGGCTGACTGCCACCAGTGGATGTAATTGCGGCAGCGTTCATATTGCCATTCGTCACATCATTGATATAAGGCGTGACGTTGAAAGAGTTTGCCAACACATTCGACAAGGGACTCGCCAGGTTGCCATTCGTATTGGCAGCCAGAAAGGCGTGGGTATGCGAAGGGATTTGGCTCACCGTCAGCGTTATCGTCTCAACACCGCCGGTCTCGGCCAGGACAAAGCCATTGCCCTGATGGAGCGGGAGCCGCCCGCGCAGGTCAGGCAGCGCAAAGGTGCTTTGGCCGTCGCCGCCGTAGGTGGTGCCGATCAAATTGAACAAGGTTTCGTATTCAGAGATGGGGAGCAATTGCCCTTCGCAGAACATCCAGCCTGCAGGGGCAAAGTTGCCCGCAAACATCCTGACTTCACCAACATAGGGTTGCGCCATATTATTTCTCCTTAATTAAGTCCGATACTATTCAGGTAAGCCATTTTCCTATTCCAAAACGGCTTGCTTTCCAGCAAAATTAGGCATTTCCAGTCCAGGTATTCCTTTTAGGTTTGGCTTGGGAAAATGCCCTGCAGGGCAATGCAGAAGCTCAACGTCAGGAAGGGCTGCATATTGAGATGCGCCTGCGAGCCGCCAATATTTGCAATCGAGCCGGGTGTAAGGGCTGTGAGGTTACTGGACGTGTGGTAAACATTGTTGCCGCCGCCCAGGAACCTGCCGGTCGGGTTTGCATTGCCACCGGTTGCAACAGATGACGCCGCGACGCTATGAACATGCGTTGGGATCTCGCTGATCGAGAGCGTGTGCGCCTGTTCGCCGCCGCGCTCCCCCAGCGTGTGCCCGCTGCCCATGTGAATTGGCGCCCTGCCGCGCAGGTCGGGCAGCCCAAAATTCACGCGCCCGTCGCCGCCGTAGGTGGTGCCCAGCAGCGAGAAAAGCGCCTGGTTTTGGTTGATGGGCAGCAACTGCCCATCACACAAGGCCCAGCCCTTCGGAGGAAAACTGAACGACATAATTCTGATTTCAGCTAAAAACGGTTCAGCCATACTTTTTTCTCCTTTTTACCCTGCCGCGCGAACTCTCGAACAGGGATGCGAAAAAAAATTAAGCCCTTTTGTTGACAGCAGGGCTTATTGACGACGATTAAGTCATGTGCGTAAAAAACTGCCTCATATTGAAAACCTGGTCTTTGGCAACAGGCGCCAGAAGCAAAATACATAAAAACAGGACATATTGCACATAAAACTCATTACAATCATACTGCCTTCCCGCCCTCTTTTCAAGAATAAATTTCGATTCACCCGCGAAAATCACCCTTTTGGTGGTCTATCTGTAAAATTGGTAATAGACAAATCTTTTTTCCTGCGCTATGATTTTAATATAGGCGCTTCGCGTTTGGTATCAGTTCAAAGCAGTTGACTGCGCTACAAGTTTGGAGCTTTTTTCCCCACCCGGTAGCTGATCTGTTCATCTTTCTATTTATCAGGAGCTTGTTATGAATCGACGTGAATTTTTGAAATTAAGCGGTATGACGTCTGCTTTTGTTTTGGCTTCACTCAGCCCGATCAGCGTGCTGGCGAAATCTCCCGCAGAGAGCGAAACTGCCGCAGTTGGCGGCAAACTCTATCGCGGGGCGCGCAACGGCAATATCTATGTTTCCCAAAACGGCGGCAAAACCTGGAAGCTGCACACCGGGTTTGGGCCAAATTGCCCGATCCTGGGCATGACCGTCGCTGCCAATGGGCAGCCCGTCGCCCACGTTGGCTTCAAACAATATAGCTTCCGCATGGCGCTTTCAAAGGATGGGACTGTCTGGCGGGTGTAGCGGCGGAAATTTGCCGGTTTTCCGGGAATCTCTTGCCAGCATCTACAACTTTGCAAAGCTTTGCCCCAATGATTTTACGGGGTAATCTTCCCGGCCC
>JBARBA010000664.1:0-6494 GCA_049792555.1 Anaerolineales bacterium | reverse complement strand
ACGTGTAGGTCTGCTCGTGGTTGGTTTTTATTTAAATTCTGCTACTCCCAGTATGAGCATAAAGGAGTTGGCAACCATGGCGAGCAACAGGATCAGTCAGGTGATTAAATAACGCAGGGTGGTGGCAGAAAAAACTTTTCTTGATCACTATACAAAAGGAGCCTTTATGAAATTCATCGACGGTATTCCCGTCTGGGGCGACCCGGTGGACGAAGGGGCGCTCAAGCAGATCAAAAACTGCGCCCGCAGCGCCGACAAAGTCGCGTTGATGGCCGACCACCACCTGGGCTACGCCGTCCCCATCGGCGGGGTCGTGGCCTACGAAGACCGCATCAGCCCATCGGGGGTCGGCTTCGACATCGCCTGCGGCAACAAAGCCGTGCTGACGAACATCCCGGCCCGGGAAGTGCGCAAACACATCAAAACCATCATGGACGACATCTGGGCCGACCTGTCCTTCGGCATAGGCCGCAAGAACAGCACCCGCGTGGACCACGCGCTCTTCGACGACCCGGCCTGGAAGCTGCCGGCCGTCTCGCCGCTCAAGCAAATGGCGCGCGAGCAACTCGGCACCATCGGCTCCGGCAACCACTACGTTGACCTGTTCGAAGACGAACAGGGCCGCATCTGGATCGGCGTCCACTTCGGCTCGCGCGGACTCGGCTATAAGACGGCCAGTTACTTCCTGAAAGCCGGCGGGGCGAAAGACGGGATGGACGTTGACCCGTTGGTGCTTTCCGTTAAATCAGATTTGGGGAGCGACTACCTGACCTGTATGCAGCTTGCCGGGCGTTACGCCTACGCCGGCCGCGACTGGGTCTGCGACGAAGTGGCGCGCATCCTGGGAACGAACATTCTTGAAGAAGTCCACAACCACCACAACTTTGCCTGGCGCGAAGACCATGACGGTCATGCCCTGTGGGTGGTGCGCAAAGGCGCGACCCCGGCCTTCCCCGGCCAGCGTGGATTCGTAGGCGGCTCGATGGGCGATATCTCGGTCATCCTGGAAGGCGTCGAATCGGACGAGGCCAAACACTCGCTGTATTCCACCGTCCACGGGGCGGGGCGGGTGATGAGCCGCACCGCCGCGCGCGGCAAAACCAACCGCAAGACGGGCGAGGTGATTTCTCCCGGCGCGGTCTCGCGTGAGATGATGCTGGACTGGATCCGCAAGCAAAACGTCGAACTGCGCGGCGCAGGCACCGACGAGTCGCCGCACTGCTACAAGCGCCTGCCCGAAGTGCTCACCCAGCAAGGCGCGACCATCCGCATCCTGCACACGCTCAAACCGCTCGGCGTTGCCATGGCCGGCGAGCACGAGTTCGACCCATATAAAGATTAGCGTCCTGACGAATGGATACCCGGCAAGAACCTTATCGGGCGCGTGTCCGCTTGTCCGTTTCGCGCAGCGCTCCGCTCCCGCATCCGCTTACATCCTGGAGAGCAGCATGAAAACACAAAAAATCTACATCATTTTCATCATCTGGTGTCTGCTGGTCTTTGGGACCAGTTCCTGCGCAAACACAGAGCATGAACTTGCAGCCAGGTCCTTCAAGAAAACGGCCCCTACCTATACCTACACCATCGTCCAGCGCTGGCCGCACGACACGACTGCTTTCACCGAGGGCCTGGTGTTCAAGGATGGCAAATTCTATGAAAGCAACGGGCAAAACGGCGCATCCGACCTGCGCATCTTTGACTTGAGCACAGGCAGCGTCAAAGCCAGGGTGGCCCTGGGCGCTGAATATTTCGGCGAGGGAATGACCATCCTGAACGGCAAAATATTCCAGTTGACCTGGCAAAACCACAAGGGCTTTATCTACGATGAAAACAGCCTGGCGTCGCTGGGCGAATTCAGCTACGAAGGCGAAGGCTGGGGGCTGACCAACGACGGCCACTTCTTGATCATGAGCAACGGCACCAACACGATCACCTTCCGCGCCCCCGCCACCTTCCAGATACAAAGAAGCATTCAGGTGAACGACGACAGCGGCGCGCCTGTGACCAACATCAACGAACTTGAATACATCAAAGGGGAAATTTATGCCAACATCTGGCTCACCGACAAGATCGTGCAGATCGACCCCCAAACCGGGGAAATCCTGGGCTGGGTCGATTTAACGGGATTGCGCCCCGAGGCGACCAAGCAAAATAACGACGCCGTGCTCAACGGCATTGCCTACGACCCGGCCAACGACCGGCTCTTCGTGGCGGGGAAGCTGTGGGACACGTTGTACGAGATCAAGCTGGAAAGAAAATGACGGGGGTCTGTTTGATTTTGGTTGAAGACTTGGAGCATGGCGTAGCGCGTATTGCGTCCACTCCGCTGCGCTGCGGGATGACATAAACCGTCAAAACGGGATACGCAACACGCAATACGTTAATCCCGGCAACCATCAAACCATTACTTCGCCGCTCCCACAATATCCGCCAGCGCCTTTAGCCCCAGCATGTACGATTGCCAGCCGAAGCCGGAAATTTTGCCCCTACAGACCGCCGAAACCAGCGACTTGTGGCGGAATTCCTCGCGCGCGTAAACGTTGGAAAGATGCACCTCCACCACCGGGATGTCGATGGCGGCAATTGCATCGCGCAATGCCACAGACGTGTGGGTATAGCCGCCGGGGTTGAAGACCACGCCCGCCGCCCAGGCGCGCGCGTCGTGCAGGGCGTCGATCAACGCGCCCTCGTGGTTGGACTGCAAACAGCGCACTTCCAGGCCCAGTTCGCGGCCATATGCGACCAGTTTGGCATTGATATCGTCGAGCGTCATGCGCCCGTAGGTTTCAGGCTCGCGTGTGCCGAGCAGGTTCAGGTTGGGGCCGTGCAGGATCAGGATGGATGGCATGGGATCTCCGTGTTAATGATTTTTGGACGATTTGCAAGAAGTTTCTGCAAGGTTAGATCAGCTTCCCAAACCGCTCTCGCTGCGCGCGGATGGCGTCCGCCACAGCGGGGTAGTCGGCGGCCAGGCTGAAGTCGCCGAACTCAAAGCCGGGGCCAACGACGCATCCTACCAGCGTATACGCTCCGAGCGGTTGCGCCGCCTGCCGGATTCCGCCGGTGAAGACCAGGGTATACCCTGCATCCCATGCGCATGTGCCGATATTGCGCAACTGCCAGATTTTTGTGAAGGGCTGGTCGGCTTTCAGCTTCGTATTGTCGCTGATGGTCACGTCTGCGAGGAACACGGCGCTATCGGCGCAGTTGGGGCGAGCGGAGACAGATGGGGAAGGCAATGAACGTAGCGTGGGGCCACTGTCTTTTCGATTGTGGCGCTCATCCCTTTGGTTGCACTCGCCTGTACCTGTGGTAGGCGCAGGCAGGGCAGGCGTGCCCGCAGGGTAAGGGGGGATGCCTTTTCAATGTGCCCCAGCGTTGCCAGGGTCGGCTGCGGGGAAGCCTGGCGAGGGGGTGGGAACGCAGGCAGTTAATAAAAGCAATAGGATGGTTAATCCCCAAACTTTTGTTGTGATGGAAACCTCCGCGCGCTAGTCGCCGGGCGAACCGGCCAGGGTTCTCTCTTTTGCATTCTTTGTAATCTCGTTATAACCGGCTTCGAGTTGTTCGAGCGTTTCGGTAGGTTGTTGATCGCTGCCGCACAGCGCCGGGTTGCGGGCATCGATGATGCGGTTGTGGTCGATCACATAGGGAGTCGGCGTCAGGGTGATTTCAAACCCCAGCTTTTGTAAATATTCGACCCCATGCTCGGTGCGAAAATCATTCACAGAATGACTTTCCAGGAATACGTACCCGACTCGGTTGCGGAAGACTTCTTCGTTTTCAGGCGTCAGCAGGTATTTCTCCCCGCCTTCGATATCGATTTTCAGAAGATCAATAGTTTCAATTTGGGTCAATGATAAAAAATCGGCCAGCGAAAGCGCTTTGACCGTGTGCGTCTTCTCCTCTACGTTGACCGTGTGGAAGCCCAGCCCGCCCAACCTGCGGATGCCGACCGAGCCGCTCTCGCTGAAAATTGCTACCTGCACAGGGATAATGGTCTCTTGAAGCCTGTTTACGGCGATGTTGGCCAGCAACTGATCATAGTTGGAATCTTCCATTTCGACCGCATAGATTTTTGGGGCAGGGAAGAAGCGGCTGGCCCACAGCGAAAATACGCCAATGTTGGCCCCAAAATCCACGATGGTTTTGATCTCGGCGGGCGTATAGGGCAGCTTGGGAGCATAGTCGCCGTCGCGGTAAATCTCGTAGATCGTAAACCAATCGGACGACCTGGGGGTAATCCAGATCCGTTCTCCGCCGACATCCACCAGGAACGGGCACAGGGCAAGCAGGAACGGCAGGATGTAACGTCGAAAATCGTAGGTGAATGAAATATATTTGCGGTCTAAAAAAAGGATATTCAGCATGGCCACCGTCCATCTTTTGCGAATGCTGCCAGATAGAACCATCTGAGAGCGTCAGGATAAGGAGAGCGTCTGTGCCCGCTCTTTGCAAGATAGTTTGTCGTCTTGGTTTGCTGTATGGCTGCCCTTATGACATTTCCCATCCAAGTTGTTCCCGGCATGGTTGAAAATGCTATTTTGGGGGAGGCTGAGAAATATTATCATAATAAGGCATGGTTCAAGTTAGCGTAACTTTTGTGCAATCAGAACCAAAGTTGCACTTACTACTTGAATCCAAGCTTTCTCGCAATGGCGCTGGCGGTGATTTGGGGTGTTGCGGAGAACGTAACTCCGCAAGGCCCGGCTATAATTTTGGCCCTTTGGTATCGAGTGGGGAATAGAACGCGGGTGACACGGATTAGGCGGGTTTTTGCGGACGAGTGCCCGTTAGGGTATAAACCTGAAAAAGAATCAGCGAAAATCCGCTCAACCTGTGAGCATCCGCGTTCTATTTTGGCTTTTACCCCACCGCACACCAAAGAACCATAATTTTTAGGGGAAAGTTCTCTGGTTGCGTTGAATGCTGATCCAGCGCAATTCCGTGAATTCTTCCAGGGCGGCTTTCCCGCCCATGCGGCCCCAACCGCTGCCTTTGACGCCGCCAAAGGGCGCCTGCGGCTCGTCGTTCACCGTTTGGTCGTTGATGTGGACCATGCCGGTGTCGAGGCGGCTGGCCATTTCGAGCGCCTTGTTCAAATCGTTGGTGATAATGCCGGACGACAACCCATATTTGGAATTGTTCGCCACCCGCAAGGCTTCTTCGGCGTCTTCGACCACGATAATGGGCGCCACCGGGCCAAAAGTCTGGTCGGTGAAAATACGCATATCCTCTTTGATGTTGGTCAGCACGGTGGGGTAATAGAGCAGGCCCTCGTACTTGCCGCCCGTCACCAGTTCTGCGCCGCCTTTGATGGCTTCCTGCACGTGCGCGTGGACCTTGTCCAGGCCGGCCTTGTTGATCAGCGGGCCAATGGCTACCGACGGGTCGCGCGGGTCGCCGACTTTCATGGCATTGGCGCGCTGCGCCAGCTTTTCGGTGAAGGCATCGGCAATCGAGCGCTCGACGATGACGCGCTCGGTGGACATGCAGATTTCGCCCTGGTGCAGGAACGCGCCCCAGGCCGCAGCGTCGGCGGCGTAATCCAGGTTGGCGTCTTTGAGGATGATGAGCGGATCCTTGCCGCCCAGTTCGAGCACCGAGCGCTTGAGATTCTTGCCCGCTTTTTCGGCGATGATCCGCCCGATCTCAGTGGAGCCGGTGAAGCTGATGCGCCGCACCGCCGGGTTGACGATCAGTTCGTCGCCCACCTCGGCGGCATCCTGCTTGGCGTGGGTAATCACGTTCAGCACGCCCGGCGGGAAGCCTGCTTCTTCGAAAATCTCGGCGATCAAAATGCCGCCGGTGAGCGGCGTCTCTTCTGAAGGCTTGAGCACCGCCGTGTTGCCGTAAGCAATCGGTAATGTAACCGCCCGGCTGGAAAGGATGTATGGGACGTTAAACGGCCCAAACCCGGCGACGACGCCCGCCGGCTGGCGCACTGCCATGAAAAACTTGCCCGGAGCATCGGCAGGGATGACTTCACCGCCCACGTTGTAGGTTTGCGCAGCGGCCTCCCTGAATAACCCCGGCACAAAAAACATCTGGAACATGGCGATGCCGATCGTCGAGCCATTTTCTTCGCTCAGAATGCGCACCAACTCTTGCTGGCGGCTTTCCATCACGTCGGCTGCCTTGAGGAACAGCTTGCGCTTTACGGCGGGCGGCGTGGCGGCCCAACCCGGGAACGCCGCCGCAGCCGCTTCGATGGCCAGCCGGGCATCTTCGCGTTTTCCCAGCGGTGCTGTGGCGATGGTCTCGCCGTTATAGGGATTGATATCTGCGAAAGTGCCTTTATTTTGGGCGTCGACCCACTGACCGCCGATGTACATCTTGTAATCTTTTGCCATGTGTTTTCTCCTTTTTGGGATTGATTTTCAAGCATCATAGAGTCTAATTCAACCTTGCTATTCCGTCCACAAGTTTAGGTTGTCTGACGGGCCGTCGGCTCCATTTACCTTACATAACCCTGGAAGAGCCCCAGTTTTTAA
>JBARBA010000663.1:0-2680 GCA_049792555.1 Anaerolineales bacterium | reverse complement strand
GGCGTCCGGTCTGGAACCAGTCGCCCCGGCCCCGGATTCCCCATGGCTGCCCAAGCCACGGGATTGCCATCACGCCAGACGGCAAGGAAATCTGGCTGTCCGATGGACTATTCAAGAAGATCCATATTTTCACCAATACCGATGATCCCAAGGAAATCGCCAGCATCGACACACCGGACGGCGTTTTCTGGATGACCTTCGGGATCGACGGGAAACTGGTCTATGCCTCGTCGGGTGACATTATTGATGTGGCGACCCGCAAGATCGTGGGTTCGACAAAGAGCGAATTCGGGACACGCATGTTCAGCGAAAAGGAACTGGACATGCAATTCCTGGACGGGCATCTGCAGCGCGTCTCCAACCAGTTCGGCAACGAATATGGGGACTTTGTAACGGCGGAAAAGATGGGCGTTGGGCCTCACATGCCGGTGCTTCCCGGAAAGGCGCCCGCTGTTGCGCCAACCGGCCAGGATCCCAATGACGGGATGAAGCAGGCGTCGGCCCGATAGCGCATCAGGACTTTGTGAAAAGGCGCATATCAGGCCACTTGTTGCAAAGATTAGTCGCCGTTTTGAGCGGCGGGCTTCTTTTGGCAACCGTCGCAGTGCCGGCTATGGGTCAGCCGGGTGCCAAAGAAGCCACTTCGTCGCAAGCGGCGGCTGTCAAAATATGTTCCGGCTGCCACACCATGCAAATCGTGATGGATACGCCAAAGGACTATGACGCTTGGCACGACACGGTCCAGGCGATGCTTGACCGTGGTGCGCAAGGAACGCCCGATGAGCTCGATCTGGTGATGCAGTTCCTATTTGAAAATATGACGACGGTTGATATCAACCATGCGGATACGGAGACGCTGATGGCGGTCCTGCACACTTCGCAAGCCACAGCAGATGCAATTGTCGCGCGCCGGGCATCGCGGCCGTTCAAGAATCTGGCTGATTTGGAGAACTCCGCACCAGGCCTCGACAGGGCCATGCTTGATGCGAAGAAGAGGATGATTTTTTTCGAATAACCTAGGCGGCTTTGGGATTTATTTTCCTCACCGAAACTGCCGGAGCTTCCCATCCCAATTCGCGGCTGATCTGTTCGGCCGTCCAGCGGACCTCCTTGGTCAAGGCCTGCATGCGCTCGTCATTCATATACTGCGCAGCACTGGAAACACTGATGGCCGCCTTGATTCTGCCTGTCGCATCGCGAACCGGGGCGGCTACGCAACGAATACGATCTTCGTTTTCTTCCAGGTCAAAGGTGTGACCGAGCTTTGCATACTCTCGCATGCGCCGCATCCATGTACTCTCCGATACCCCGTAACGCTGTTTGCTTCCGTTTTCGCACCTGTAAAAATCCCGCAATCGCGCCTCGGTTTCATCAAGAAGCAACGCCTTCCCAAGCCCTGTCGAGCGCAATGGCTGAAGTTCGCCGACACGCGAGCTGATTTCCACCCTGCGGCGGCCAGGAATCTTATCCAGGTACAAGGCACGGGTTCCATCAAGCACCCCTAGATGAACCGTATCGCCCGTTTGCGCCGCCAGTTTTTCGAGATGATCCATCGCCACGCGCGGAATATTCAGCTGTACCCTGGCCTGATAACCCAGTTCGAGCGACTTGGAGCCAAGGCCGTAACCGTTTCTGGGTGCGAATGTCAGATACCGTCTTTCGACTAGGGTGGCGGCAAGCCGATGCGCTGTGCTGCGATTCAGCTTCAAGGTGGCGGCTAGTTCTGAAAGATTATTCACACCAGACGCCACAGCCTCCAGGACGTCCAGACCCCGCACAAGTGTCTGACTCCCCAGCCAGCTTTTGGGGCGGACGGTTTTGCCTTTGGCTTTGGTTTGGGCCGGCGTAGACCGCGTTCTTGTGTTCATGGCATTTACAAATTACATTCCTGATGCCGGGCGCAGGTTTCGGGCGACATGGTAAGGGCCGGAAAGACAAGGGGAAACGGGAATACTCTTGCTGACATAGTGTTTAGCAAGTCTACCACTCAGTCTCAATATATGACACATAAGAAATTGGGTATTCATGCCCATGTTCGGGAAGCGGCCCTTTTCATGGGCTATTTTCTTGGCTTCCTCTCATAATGTGAGAGGCTGTATGCGGAGCGCCAACACCCCTTGACGGAATCATCGCAAGAACTTCATTGCACCATGGTACGGTGAATCGGCTCTCACCATGTGAAGGAGTGCATCCTGGCCAGCAGGCGTTTCAGGACGGACTATGTCCTGCGCGCCATGCCGCGAGGCTTCGCAAATTTCGAGCGGGCAGGTTTTAATGCTTGCCTGGAATCCGGGCAAAGCAACGCTTCGGTCGCATCCCTCAGGCCATCCTCGATTACGAGGATCACGGCGCGCTCCGCGCCGTTGGCATCCATGGCTTCGATCGCGTCGAGGATTTTCGCGTGTCGTGCCGCGGAACGGGCGTGAAGTTTCCCATCCGCGGAATGTTCGACCGACAACATCCTCAGGAATCTACTGAAAATGACGTCGGTAGTGGATATGAGTGTGCGAAAATACGGATTGTGCGTAGCAACATTAAGGGCTGCGTGAAAACGGCTATCTGCCTCAGAGAATCTTAGCTGGTTGCCTTGCGCCGCATACATTCGTTTCAATGCCGCCCGAAGAACCTGCACATCGTGCTTCGTGCGCTGCCGGGCCGCGATCTTGGCGGCAGCGGGTTC
>JBARBA010000662.1:0-12010 GCA_049792555.1 Anaerolineales bacterium | reverse complement strand
TCGCACGCTGGTGCGCCTCGGCGGTGGTATGCAGGCGGTCAATTGCTTCAGTGGCAATGCCAACAGCGGTATCAAAACCAAAGGTCACTTCGGTGCCGTCGATATCATTGTCGATCGTTTTGGGCACACCGATAATCGGGATACCACGCTCGAACATATCGTGCGCAAAGTGCAGGGTGCCGTCCCCGCCGATAACGATCAGCGCATCCAGCTTTTGGTCTTTAATGGCCTGGATGATGTCGGCCGACACGTCCACGAACTCTTCCTTGCCGTCGCGGAGCACTTTGCGGGCATAGGGATTTCCACGGCTGGCCGTGCCCAGAATGGTGCCACCGCGAGGCAGGATTCCGCGCACATCGTGATGCCCGAGCGGGATGACGCCCCCCGGCATCAGGAAACCATCATAACTATCTCTGATCCCTACAACTTCACAGTGATAGTCGTTAATCGCCGTTTTGACCACTGCTCGAATGACTGCGTTCAGGCCGGGAGCATCACCGCCGCCTGTAAGAACACCGATACGTTTCATGGACTATATCTCCTTGCTTCATGGGCTGGCAAATTGCCAGGAAAATGCAAAACTGCCCTATTATATTCTTTTTTCCAAATTCATGGACAAATAACAGATATGAGTTTCCAACTTCGCGGAATGTCGGGGGGACTTGCCCCGATGGTTTTACGGGATTTGAAAGGTGAAACGCCATTCGGGCGCGTTTTGCGCCAATTTGGTGGATGCGCCGACGACCTCGATAAAAGTATTCCCCGGTTTGAGCGGGAAGGTTTGACCATCTGGGCTGACCAAGTTGAAAAGCGCATCCAACGGCTTCGCCGATTGCCAACGCAACTGGAAGGCCTGCCCGTCGCGGAACAGGATGGCCTTATCCGGCCCCGACAAGGTAATGTCGATGACCTCGGGCTTTTGGGAGAAATATTTGTGATTCGTATACAACACCAGCACATTATCCGCCGAAATCTGTTGCTTGGTTAAGCGATCGATCAAAGGCGCGTAAGTTTCCTTCTTGGCGTCAAAATCATTCTCCTGGTCCGAAAAACGCTGGTACTTTCCGGTTGCGGGGTCATAATCCCAGCGGTTGTAGATGGCCGCCGAATAGCGCACGGTAACACGCCTGGCGGGCGCGCCGCTGGAAGGCGGCTGGTTGCTAAATGCCAGGCCGTCCAGGTTCTGGCGGCCATTGCTGCCCTTCACTTTTTGCCCGTTGATATAGTTCGTCAGGTCAACGGTGTTGGTCACGAGCAGGTTGGCGCTGTTGGGCTTATAGCGACACATCGGCGGGCAGAACGCTTCGATCACCAGCCGGTCGGCATAATCTTGCTTGAACAGCAGGTGCAGCGCCCGATAATCCGCCGAGGCGAAGGCAAAATTGGCTTTGTACATGGTCATCAGGTGATTGTCAAAAAGGCGCGCCGAACGGATCGGCCCCACCATGGTTGCATCCTGCCCGTAGAACACGGCAGTGAAGCGCGTAGCGCCTTCCTCGGTATAGTATTCGTAAACCTGGTCCGCCAGCGAAAGGCCCCACTGCGGGCGGACGCTACGCGGCAGGTTGGAGACCTTGACGAGCAGCGGGCGGCGCCTCAGGATGGATGGGTCTTTGACCTCCAGCCCGGTCAACGGATCGACGTTTGCGGGGAAGTTTGACGGCCCATAGGCGAAAGCCCCGGATGAGTATCCCGGCGCGGGCGACGGAGTCAGGCTCGGGGGCGGGGTGGACGTCACCGTCCTTGCAGGGGAAACCGTCGCTGTCAACGTTGGCAACGGCGGTTGGGCGGCGGTCGGTGTTAGGGTAGGGAAAATTCCCAACGAAGAAACCGTCGCGCAACTCAACAATAAAATGCACAAAAAAGTATAGATCAAAAGTCGCTTCATCGTTTCTCCGGTTGCTTTATCATACCAAAAACTGGGCTGGCGGGACGCTTGCCTTTCGGGTGAGATGTCCATATAATGAACAGATGAAAACTCGCCTGCTGCTCGCCGCGCAAAAACTATCGAACTGGCTGATCCCGTTGGCCGCTGTCGCAATGATCTTTGGTTGGTTATGGATCGCTCATTCGGCCCCGGGTATTCTAGGCGATGCTGACTCGCTCGGTTACGCCGTCTGTCACCGACTTTATGAACGCTCTTTCCATTTCGCAGATGGGATTCAGTTGCCGCTGTGTGCGCGCTGTTCGGGGATGTATCTCGGCGCTGTTGTGGGCCTGGTCTTCCAGGCCTTTTTCAGCCGCCGCAAAGGCGGAATGCCCCCCCGGAGGGTGATTATACTGCTGGCGCTGCTGGGACTGGCTTTTGCGTTTGACGGGGGGAATTCGTATCTCTACTTGATGAAGACCATCACACCCGGCCGGCTGGACTTTCTCCCCACGTTTTACATACCGAACAATACGCTGCGCCTGCTGACCGGTTCGGGGGCCGGGCTGGGGATTGCCGTTGCGCTGTTCCCGTCCTTCAACCAAACCATGTGGAAAAACTGGGACCCCAGCCCGGCGCTCGGCAGCCTGAAACCCCTGGCTGTTTTGATGGCGATCATGCTGGGCCTTGACCTGTTGGTGCTTACGGACTCAGACCTGGTGCTCTACCCGGTGGCGATCATCAGCGCCGGGGGCGTTTTGCTGCTGCTGACTCTGGTCTACGAAGTGCTGTGGGTGATGGTCATGCGCCGGGAAAACACGTTCACTGCTTTTCGCCATACCTGGCTGCCGGCGCTTGCCGGGCTGACGATTGCCCTGCTGCAAATTACCGCCACCGATCTCTTCCGCTTGTGGTTGACGCACACCTGGGGCGGGTTCCCACTGCCGTTGGGAGTAGGATAACTTCGCGGCTGCCATTCGGTAAAACTCGCAGGAACATTTTCCCCCATCTGGGGATATAATTAACAAAACAGTATGGAACAATTATTGTTCGGCATTTTTTCCGCTTTTGGGCTTTCGGCCAGCGCCGGGTTGAATGCTTACATCCCGCTGTTTACGATTGCCATAATTGCCCATTTCACGAACTGGTTCAAGCTTAACCCGCCTTACGATGCGCTCGGCAATCCCTGGATTGTGATCCTGCTGGGGGTGTTGGTGATTATCGAGTTTTTGGCCGATAAAATCCCCGCGGTCAACCACCTCAACGACCTGCTCCAGACCTTCGTCCGTCCGGTGGCAGGCGCGATTGTTTTTGCGGCCTCCGCCAAAGTGTTGACCGATATCAGCCCGGTGCTTTCGCTGGCCTGTGGTCTGTTCATCGCCGGGGGCATCCATGCGGTGAAGTCGCTGGCCATCCGGCCGGCTGTGACTGCCGCCACTGCCGGGGCGGGCAATGTGCCCGTTAGTCTCGCCGAAGATTTGCTGGCGGCGCTGACGTCGTTCCTGGCAATTGTGCTCCCGGTGATCATTGCCTGCGTTTTTGTCCTGCTCGCGGCCCTGCTGATCTGGCGGCTGTGGCGGCGGTCAAAGGCGCGGGCTTAAAAACCCATTCCGTTCCCACAAAGGAGAAATCTATTATGGAAAGCCCCAATATTGCTCCCGATGCATTCCCCGTGCAACCTGAACCCAAGAAAAACAACACCACTATGATTATTATTATCGTGGTCGTCGTGGTGTTGTGCTGCTGCTGCGTCGCAATACTCGGCGGAGCCTGGGTATTCGGCGACCAGATTATGAAGTCAATTAATTATTAAACCCGCTACATTCAACCAGTAACCCAAAGAACAAACGGGACGGCAGTTAAGTTGGCCGTCCTGTTCGTTTTCCGGCAAAATAGCGCGTTTTTCCGGGCGCGGCAACCTTACGAGGACAAGAGCGCGCGTCGAAAACCGATGCTGCTTTGTTCGTCATCGAAATTTCCTGCCACACAGGTTTTCGGCATGATACACGACTGCAATATCATCTCAATATTTCAGGGGAATTGTTGTTGATAGGTGGTTTCGATACGGCTGCGGGATAGCAACGCAGCCTACTCAACCACCGATTTTGAGATGATACCGACTGCACAAAAATACCCCCGCTTCCGAAGTGGAAGCGGGGGTATTCTGCTCTTAACCAGCCAACGCCGCGGACGCGCCACCAAGTAAGAATGGACAACGCTTCAACGCAAGGCTTATGGCTGTGCCTTTCACTCTGCCCCGGAGGGAAAGATATTCAGTTGTCTAGTCTCAGCAGGTTTTACGCCTTGATGATGCAATCCACCGGGCAGACGTCTTTGCAACGCTGGGTGTCGAAGTGGCCTTCGCATTCCACACAGGTCGCAGCATCGATCACGTAAAGGACTCCGTCGCCTTCGGTAATCGATTCGGTCGGGCATTCGGGCAAGCAAGCGCCGCAAGCAATACATTCTTCCAAAATTTTCATCGCCATGAGATTTTCTCCATTGGTAAGTAGAAGGATTTGATAGCCTTGCTTATACTTACATTGCGGCGGCGCGTCATGTGACAAATTTCTTGAATATGGACACTTTTTGTCACCTATCCTTATGACAAAAAGCTGCGACACGCCGAAACGTGTCGCAGCTCTTGAAAACGGGTATTTTAGGGTGGATTATGTGCCTTGGGGTAACGTGGGGGTTCTGGTCGGCGTCAGCGGGAGAGTCGGGGTTCCGGTGGGCGTCAGCGTTGCGGAAGTGCCGGTGACCTGGATGTAGTTCGTCTTGGTCATACTATTGTACGCGCCGGTCACCTTCATCACACTCAGGGTAACGTTGTAACTGCCCGCGGTGGTGTAGGTATGGGTCGTTGTCGGACAAGTGTGGAAGGAGCCGGTAAACGTCTGCGTGACTCCATCGCCAAAGTTCCATGTGCAAGAACTCAGGACGCTGCTGTTGAGGGCGGTAAATTGAACTGTCAGCGGCGCAGCGCCGGAGAGCGGCGTAGCGGAAAAATCGGCGCCAGGCACGGAGGTAAGCGTGGGCGTAGGCGTTTTGGTGGCAGGCGTCGGTGTGCCTGTGCCAGGCGTCCCGGTGGTCGCCTGTGAACCTTCGATGGAAATATCGTCGCAGTAGGTCGGGGATATGTTCCCGGCCGCGTCGCGGTATTGGACGCTGCTATAGAAACCAACAAAACCTATGGCAATGATTTTGTAAGCGACGATTTTCGAGGTGACGTAAGGCTCCCAGGCCACAAGGGAGAGGTCCTGGGTGCAGGAACTCCCGACACGCATGTCAGTAACCGCGCCCGCAGTGCTGGTCGCGCTGAAAGCGATGTCGATATTGATGGTCGTCCCCACCGTACCGCCCATGCAGCAAGCGCCGCCGTGGATCAACACCGAACCGGTGATAACTGGCACCGGTGTGAGGGATGGCGTGGGCGACTTTGTAGGCGTGCGCGTGCGCGTTGACGTAGGCGCCTTTGTGGCTGTGCGCGTTGCCGTGTTGACCGCCAGCAGCATGGATTTTTGACCGGCCTCTGCCCCGGCAGCAAAAACCTGCGAGACCAGCCCAGCCACGAGCAACAAAGCAACCACGAACGTGACAAACAATTTGGATCTCATTCTCTTCTCCTTCCAAATAAAGCGACCGGCAAACAGGCTTTGCCGTGTATTGCATGATCGTTCTCAATACGGATCGGATTATACAGAAAAGTCGGCGTATTGTATTGCACTTTTTTAACCTAATCTGGGCAAGCCAGAACCCAAAAGGCAAAACAGGTGAGGGAAAATCGCTCAAGGGCGCAGAACGTGGAGTCTGGGTCAATCGCCGGTAATGACGGACTCAATATACCCCAGCCCCGACTTGCCCAACATGTTACGATAGCCGGGCGAACCCAACAATTTTGCCCGCTCATCATAGAACATGAATTCTTCTTCATCGGATAGCTTCTTCATTTCGCCGTCCCCATATGTCAAACGGTCATTAAAGCAATTGCAACCAGCGCCGCGAGAATACCCAGCGCCTGGATGCGGCTGATGCGTTCTTTCAAGATCAGCCAGGCCAGGATGACCGTCGCGCCGGGATAAAGCGAACTGAGCACCGCCGCCACATCCAGTCGGCCACTTTGGCCCGCCAAAATATAAAAAGCATTCCCACCGACATCCAGGATACCGTTTAAGACGATCAGCGGCCATACGACCTTTCGCACCCGCCAGGAGTCGCGCCGGGCAAGCACAAAAACAGCCACCGTTAGTGTCCCCGCCAGGCGGGCAACGATCATCGGCCAGAGAAAGGTCTGTCGGGTGGCCTCATGGATCACAATGAAGTAGAAGCCAAAGCACAGCCCGGCGAGCAGCGGCAGGCGCAGGTCAGAGAGACGCACCAGTTGGGATTTTTCGTCTTCTTCCTGCGCGATCATCCAGATGGCGGCCAGCGCAACGACGAAACCGGCCAGTTTTGCCAGCGAGGGCAGCCCCTCCATAACGGAACCGGCGGCTACGGGGAGCAAAGCCGTAAAGAGCGCCGAAACAGGCGCGGCGATGCTCATTTGTCCATGCGACATGGCATAGTACAGGATCAACATTCCAACCGCCCCACCCAAGCCCGCAGCGGCGCTTAATAGCAGTTTGTCCCATCCCGTCACTGCTTCGTGAAAATAAACTGCCGCGCCCAGTAAGAGCAGAAGCCCAAAGGCTTCGCCGTACAATGCGGCGCGGTAAGGACCGGTCTTGCGGCTGACCAGCCCGCCGAAAAAATCGCCTGTGCCCCATGAAAGAGCCGACAATGCCCCAAAAAGGATGGATAGCAAATCGATGCCCTGCGCTTTAGATTGGAATACTTAAGGAGATGGTTGTGCCAACGTCGGATGTTTCATCCACCCAAATGCGGCCCCCGTGCGCTTCCACTACCAGTCGGCAAAAAGCCAGCCCCAGGCCGCTGCCGCTGCCTTTCACGTTGCCGGTGACAAATTTTTCGAATATCCGGTTTTTGACATCGGCGTCAATACCTGCGCCAGTGTCGCTGACCGAGACGACGATTCCCTGCCCGGCGGGGCGGTAACTTGCGCAGATCCTTACCACACCGCCCTCCACCGAAAATTTCACGGCGTTATCGAGCAGGTTTTGAAAAACGCGCTTCATGAGTTCCTCATCAAGAGCGACCGGAAGGATATTCGACGCGATATTTTCCTGCAGGAGAACACGTTTTTTCCGGGCGACCAATATTTGTGTTTTGAGCGCATCAGTGGCGATCCTCTGGAGCGAAACCATCCCTCGTTTGAGCGGCATTTGTCCGCTTTCCAGACGGCTAATATCGAGCAGTGACTTAACCAGGTCAGTGATATGCTGCGTGCTCTCTTCAGCGGTTTCGAATGTAATCAACTGCTCTTTGTCGAGGGTTGTGCGCAACTGCGATTTGAGCAAATCCAACGACAGGGTGATGATCGCCAGCGGGTTGCGCAGGTCGTGGATCATGGCGTGGGTCAGGTTATCACGCATTTTTTCCACCTGCTTGCGTTCACTGATATCACGCGCGATAAACAAGCGCCCTGCCAGCTTGCCATTTTCGTCCACCAGCGGGGAAATGCGCAACTCGATATCGCTGACAAAACTTTCCTTGACCTGGATTTCAACCTGCGCAGATTCGACGCCGTGGAATGGACCGACCAATTCCAATGCGTCCGCAAAATCGGAGATGGGCCGCCCAACCACACGCTGCGCGCCAATTTTCATCAATTCGCGCGCTTTGGGATTAATGTCTGCCACGCGGTTGTTGAGGTCGAGCACCAACATGCCATCCAGCAGGTTTTCGACAAGCTGGTCGCGGGCAACCGGCACCAGATCGAACAGACCGAAGTAAAAAATGCTGAATGAAATTGTGATGGCGCCCAAGCTAAACCCGATCGGTGTCAGGTCGAGGCCGGGGACGGGGCTTAAGCCCGCCACATAAATGAGATTGCCGATCCAGGGAATGCTGACGCTGATAATCAGTCCGATCATTTGCCAGCGGTATAAATCCCTGGAGCGCAAGGCATTGTCAACAATAACAATGGTGCCGATCGCCAAGACAATATAATTGAACAGGAAAATCAGCGAGAACACAGGCCCGTGCGCATACACCAGACTGGCCCCGGGCAGGCTGGAAGATGGTGTAATGTTGGGCCAAAGCAGTCCGTGCAGTTCATTGGTGAAAACGGCTGCCAGGGTAATCGCCGGAATAGTAAACAAAAGAATACGATTGCGCCGGGTCAACCACCTATTCCTGCGGCTGTAGTTCAGGGCAAACATCAGCCAGGTGACGCCAATGGTGGCAATGCCCAGGTATTGAATTTTTCCGAAGATGATTTTCCAGGTTGGCTCAACCACCCCATATTCCAACCCCATAAACAAAGCCCAGATTTCCACCGAAAGACTTAGATAGATAAAATAGCGAGCGCCCCGCACCTGGATGTGCCGGAACGAAAAGATGATCGCTACCAATACCAGAGCAGCGGAGAAAAAATAGATGATCGCGAAGAGGTTAATTTGCCAGGTCATGGTTTCCGCACCAGATTTAAGTATACGGTGCATAAGGTTGCATGTCAATTACAGCTTCGATAATCGCTAAAACAGCAGGACTTTTTCTCTATCACACATTTATACTCTCGTTTCGCCAGCCAGACGGCCGGACTTGAACCCGGTTTTCGCCAGCCTGGTTTAATGAATGGCTGTTGGCGGCTTCTTCCCGTCCAGTGTGGAGATATCATACTCGGCGGGCTGCATCGCCACGCCGAAAAACTTGAGCAGGTTTTTATTCATGACCTCAAGCACGGTATCAAGCTCGCCCTGGTTTTTCACCTCCCCGCGATAGACTTGTTCCCTCAACCCGTTGTCGCGCTGGACAAAATGCGCCCATTCGATGGTGTTGTTTTTCTTTTTCTTGGCGAGCAATTTGTAAATACCCACTTGCGGGATGTGCGGGGTTGCCCACCCGCCGACGATTTCTTCGCCTTTGTCAACGTTCATCACAGCCATTTGAGCAATTGGTTTCATCGTTTCTCCTATTCTACCCTGCCGGCCGCCCTGGCCCGTTCGAGCACTTTTTTGGCGTTTTTCAGCAGCGGCATGTCGATCATTTTTCCGTCCAGCGCGAAGGTCCCGGCTCCCTGCTGCTGGTGCGCCTCGAAAGCCTGCACCAGGCGTTGAGCGTACGCAATGGCTTCGCCGGACGGCGTAAAGGCCGTTTGCACCGGCTCGACCTGCGCCGGGTGGATGATCTGCTTGCCGCTGAACCCCAGCTTCGCGCCAAATTCGGCCTCGGCGCGCACAATTTCCAGGTTGCGGAAATCGATCGTGACGATGTCGATGGCTTGCAAACTGTACGCGGCGCAGGCGGTGACGACGGCCAGACGCGCGTAGAGCAACTCGGTCGCTTCGGGTGTGCGCACCGCGCCGACGCTGGCGGCAAAATCCTCGCCGCCAAAGATAATCCCGTCCAGGCGCGGATGCGAGGCGATTTCTTTCAGGTTCAGGATACCTTTGGCCGTTTCGACGCCGATCAGCAGGCGGATGGAGTTTACTCCCCAGCCGTGGGCCAGTTCCGCCGTTTCGACGATTTCACTGGCCCATTGAACCTGATCGAGCGCCTCGACCTTCGGGACAACGATGCCATCCGGGCGATAGGGCAGCACCGCGTCGATGTCGTCCCGCTCCAGCCCGGAGCCGACTGCGTTGATGCGCGCCAACTTCTCAGACTTGCCAAATTCCAGTTCTTGCAAGGCGCGGGCAATCGCAGCGCGCGCTTCGGCCTTGCGGTTGAGCGCCGCGCCGTCTTCCATGTCCATGCAAATGCAGTCCACCCCCAGGGTCAGGGACTTTTCGATCTTGCGCCGGTCATCGCCGGGCATGTAGAGCAGGGCACGTCGAGGGTGCATCAGGCGGTTTCAGTATTCTCTGAGCTTTTAGCAAACAGGGTTTTTGTGTCTTTGGAGGATAGAAAGGAAATAGCCAGAACAAGAAACATTCCCAGTAATCCAACGATCGAATAAACAATAAAAACATCATTGATGATGTGTGTTTCTCCACCATAGGCGAACGTAATCTGACCAGGAGATACCCTTTGCGGGTCTCGTATTACATAGTAGATTCCCAAAATCAAGGCCAAACTTAATTGAATAAGTGACAACCAGAGAAAGACCAGAGCGAAAAAACGCCCGCCTTCTTGCAAGCGTATCAAATGGTAGCCGGTGTAAAGCAGCATACCACCGGCTATCCAACCTGTGATATTAATATTTGCTATTTGAAAGTAAAAGCCGAATAGCCCGGTTTTTGATTGTTGGTCTGTTAAGAGCGCAAATACATAAACAGAAGCCCATACCAAAAAGAGGATGCCCAACCCGCGAACGACCCATTTCTTCATGCGCATGGTTTATTTTCCCATTTTCTGGAAATAAAAGCAATCTTATCAAAAGGCTGGCGTATCTGCTCCAAACCGATCTTGCGCCGGTCATCGCCGGGCATGTAGAGCAGGGCGCGCCTAGGGTGCATCCGTTTTTTCCATTTCAATTAAATCTGGTTCAAACAAGGCTTTTGTCTCTTTGGATGATAAGAAGAAAATCCCCAATGCAGGAGGCGCGATAAGCAATATGAAAAACCCTAAAGCGGGAAACCAATTATCAATCCCATATACATTATTCCCCAGATAGAGATTCCCAGGCGTGACATGGTTGGGATCTTGCATTACGACATAAATGCCCCAAATCAATAGCAAGAAATATGCAATCAATATCAGCGAAAAGATAAACAATGCCCAAAAACGCCCACTTTTTCTTAAACGTATCAAACTGTAACCTGTATATACGATGATAAGAATACCAATCCACCTCCCCACATCAATGGTAGCGGGAAAAGAGGGGCGGACCAGCGTATCATTGATTTTCACATAAAAAAGGCCAAAAAAATTCAGGCTTGGGTTTTTATCCATCAAAAACGTGAAAATACTGCTCACTGCCCAAAGCAGAAAAAGCAGGCCAATCCCTTGAACAATGCGTTTTCTCATGTGTGAGAGTCTAGCACAACCGCACAAACCGGTAAAGGAACAAATTTTCTTTGCGATATACTTGCACCCTGGAGATTTTTTTCTATGCCTGCTTTTGCCATTCGCACTCAATATTTATCCCGCGACTTCGGCCTGGTGCGCGCCGTCAGCCACCTCGACCTTGAAGTGCCGCCGGGGATTGTCTTCGGCTTCCTGGGGCCGAACGGTTCGGGGAAAACGACCACCATCCGCCTGCTGCTCGGCTTGCTGGAACCCAGCGATGGCCGCGCCGAGGTGCTGGGTTTCGACACACGCACTGACCCGGTCAAAATCCGCGAGCGTTGCGGGGCGCTGCTCGAATACAGCGGGCTGTACGAGCGTTTGAGCGCCGAAGACAACCTGGAATTTTACGGGCGCGTCTGGCATATGTCTGCCGGCGAGCGCAAGGCGCGCATCCAGGAATTGCTGACGACCATGGGCCTGTACGACCGGCGCAAGGAAGTTGTCAACGAGTGGAGCCGCGGCATGAAGCAAAAGCTGGCGATTGCGCGCGCCATGTTGCACCACCCGGCGCTGATCTTCCTCGACGAGCCGACTTCCGGTCTCGATCCGCTGGCCGCCGTGGCCCTGCGCGAAGACCTGGCAGCCCTGGCCGGGCGCGAGGGCGTGACCATCTTCCTGACCACGCACAACCTGTCGGAAGCCGAGAAACTCTGCCAGCAGGTGGGCGTCATCCGCCAGGGCAAGCTGCTGGCCGTCGGGCCGCTGGAAAAGCTGCGGGAGCAATCGGGCGGTTCGCGGGTGGAAATCCTCGGGCGCGGGTTTACGTCCGAGTTGCAGGAACAGCTCAAGGGTCGCACCGAAGTCCGCAGCTTGCGCGCACAAAATGGAAATCTATCCATTGAGTTGAACGGCCCGGTCGAAGTGGCGCCGCTGGTGCGCCTGCTGGTGACGGGCGGGGCCGAGGTGGAAGAGGTGCGCAAAGACAAGGCCAATCTGGAAGAAATGTTCCTGGCGTTGGTCGGCGAAGATGGGAACGCCAACGGAGGCGCAAAATGAGCGATATTCTGACGGTGATGTGGAAAGAACTGCACGAGTTATTCCTGCAACGCGGCGCGCGCCGCGGCGCGCTGG
>JBARBA010000661.1:0-14216 GCA_049792555.1 Anaerolineales bacterium | reverse complement strand
CGGTAATCCGGCTCGCTATCGAGGTAGGCGCGGCCTTTGGTGTTGCTGCTGCGCATTCCGTAGGGAGCCAGCGCCCGGTCTTCAATGGCTTCGAGCATGGCGCGGTCAAAGTACATGCTTTCACCTTTTCATTAGTCCAAAGACCCTAAAGGTCTTTAAGACCTTTAGGGTCTGGCGAAGAAGTGGGGCGAGTGGGGGTCGAACCCACACAGTATCTCTACCGGCGGATTTTAAGTCCGCTGCGTCTGCCGATTCCGCCATCGCCCCGGAGCTTTTTACCGCTAATTACGCGGCACTTTGCAATTGTAACCGAAGTAGGGGGTAAGTCAAGCCGCTTTTGCAGGATTTTGCAGGATGTGGCAATTCTTAAACCTTTATCCACAGATTTCGCCGATCTACGCAGATTTTTTTTGTCTACTCTGCGACATCGTGCCCGTAGGGTAAATCTGCTAAATCTGCGGATTGGTTTACTGCCTCCGCTTGCGAACTGACTACGGCCCGGAACGTGACCGCGCCGATGACCAGCAGGCTGCCGAGCAGCGCCAGCGGGCCGGGTTTTTCGCCGATCACCAGGAAAACCCAGATCGGGTTCAGGATCGGCTCCAGGGTCAGGATCAGGTTGGCTTCCAGGGCGTGGATATGCTTGATCGCCAGCGAATAGAACAAATAGGAGAGTCCGATCTGGAACGTCCCCAGGTAGAGCAAAATGGCAAAGTCCGCCGTCGGGAAAGACGGTTCGCCCAACATGAAGGGCAGCCCCACCAGCGCGCCGATGAAGTTGCCCAGCAGCAGGAGACGGGCCGGTTGCCCGTCCTTTTCCAGTCGCATGAAGACCATCGTGCCGGCGAAGGCGATGCCGCTCAGGATGGCCAGCAGGTTGCCGTAGAAGCCGTTGAAGCTGAGTTTGTCGCCGAAGAAAAGCGCCAGCCCGGCCAGGATGACGGCCAGGGCAATCCAGTCGGCGCGGCGCGGTTTTTCCTTGAGCAGCCAGTAGCCGAAGATGACCACGTAGACCGGGCAGGCGTATTGCAGGAAGATGGCGTTGGCGGCGCTGGTCAGCTTGGTGGCCGAGATGAAGAACAGATTGGTACACAGGTAGCACAGCGCGCCAAAGACCTGGTAGCGCGTAAAGCGCAGGTGAGTGGGCCGCAGGTAGACCAGGAAGAAGATGCCCGCAATCAGGCTGCGCATGCCCAGGATGGTCAACGGCCCCCAACTGACGAGTTTGATCAACAGGCCGCTGCTGCTCCACAGGATGGCGGTCAGCAGGAGCATGATGACCGCATTGCGGCGCGTGTTCGGAGAGTCCATGTCGGTGTTCTGCCTTTCGTAAAGGGTGCGGGGATTGTAGCCTCGACAGCCGCCGGGGCGCAAGGGTTGCCGGGGCAGGGATTTACTCCCAATGGTGAGCCAACGAGACGTGTTAGGTGAGCCAACCTCACGTGTGAGATGAGCTAACCTCACGTGTGAGGTGAGCCAACGTGACAGGGTGACGTGAGCCAACGTGACAGGGTGACGTAAGCTAACGTCACAGGGTGACGTAAGTCAATGAGACAGGTGAGGTGAGCCAACGTCACAGGGTGACGTGAACCAACGAGACAGGTGAGGTGAGCCAACGTCACAGGGTGACGTAAGTCAATGAGACAGGTGAGGTGAGCCAACGTCACAGGGTGACGTGAGTCAACGAGACAGGTGAGATGAGCCAACGTCACAGGTGAGGTAAGCCAACGAGACAGGTGAAGTGAGCCAACGAGACGGATGAGGCAGGTGCATAATCAGCAGATCACGAAACGAGTTTTTGGCATCGCGGCTCTCTGAGATTTTCCTGCTTGCCCCGATGTTTTACGGGTGATACCACCATATCCGGCGGTGTGGCGTAGGTCGGATTGCCAATCCGACTTACGATCACAGCCGGATGTGCTGGTTCGTCACGGCAATTCCCAGAGATCTCGAAAAATTCGAGCAAATTCGTGACATCGTGCCCGCAGGGTAAATTCGTGTCGAGTCTCTTCGCTCCGGGCGACTTCAAGAAGACATTGGAGCAGGGATTTACTCCTTTTGGCAATGAAAGACAGTCCCAAGTGATGATGCGCAGCCCGCAAGGGGCAGGTATACTGTATCAGCTTATCATTCACTCTCGCGCGCATGATCGGAGGCAGATATGCTCAACCAGCAACTGATGGATTATTTCAAGTTCGACCAGGCCGACCTGATCGCCAACCAGCGCGGACTGTTCACCGAAAAACAACGGGCGCGCATCCTCAGCGAAGACACGTCGAACCGCACCTGGGGCCGCGTCGGCGGGATTGGCCTGTTGTTCATCGCCGCCATCGGCTTCTTCGGCGCCGTCGTCGCCTGCATCCAGGATAGCGACTGGGGCTTCAGGATCGGTTTTGGACTGGGCTTTGGGTGTATCTGGCCGCTGGTCTGGGGCGGGTTAGGCTTCGGGATCCTGTCAAGCGCATTTTCCAAGCACGAGTTCGTCCTGGCAAAAGTCCAGGGACGCGTCAACATCGTCCGCGAGGAATCTTACAGCAGTTCGAGCCACAGCACCACGATTAGCCACGAGTTGCACATCGGCGGCAAGGAATTCAGCGTGGAGGATGACCTGGCAAATGTGATGATGCAGGGCGACGAGTACATCCTGTATTACATCGCCGATTCGAGCGAGATCCTCTCGGCGGAACCGGTGGCGCAGGCGAAGTGAAGACTTTGTTTCTCTACCAACATCCCAAAAATAGAACGCGGATCAGTTCGGATTCTGCGGATTCGCGCGGATTTTTTGTTTTGGTTTTACCCGCGAAAATACCCTACGGGCACGATGTCTACTGAATCAGCGTCGTCCGCGTTCTCTTTTCTACTCTTATTGTTAGCATCAAAATTCACGGAGAAAACATCATGGAAGAAACCTTTGACGCCCACGCAAGCATCACCATCCACGCATCGATTGCCAGGGTCTGGCAGGCCCTGACGGACCCCGAACTGATCAAATACTATATGCACGGCACCCAAACCGTCAGCGACTGGAAAGTGGGCAGCCCGATCTTCTGGCGGGGCGAGTGGAAGGGCAACGCCTACGAAGACAAGGGCGTGATTTTGGCGCTCGAACCGCAAAAACTGCTCAAGAATACGCATTGGAGTCCGCTTTCAGGCAGCGAAGACAAGCCCGAAAACTATCATACGCTCACCTATGTCCTTTCTGAAAACGGCGATGGCTTCACCACGCTCGCGCTGACGCAGAGCAACAACCCCACCCAGGAAGCCGCCGATGAAATGGCCCGGATCGCCTGGGGGCCTGTGCTAAACACGTTGAAAGAGCTGCTCGAAAAATAGGGGGCAACATCCACAATAAAAACTCCGAGGTTGCCCGCCCTGCGCAGGGCCGAGACCTCGGAGTTTTTTGGTGTCACTTATTTTGGGGAAATTGTTGTCACATGGTGGTTTCGGCACCTGCACTCCTGAAGGGTGCCGCACTCAACACGTTAAGCCGCTCCACAGCCTCCCGGTTGCGGAAGCCGCTCATTTTTACCGTTTACGAATTACGCATTACGAATTACGCAACACGCACTACGCCCTCCCCAACATCTCGTCGCTCACCTCATCCAACCGCAACGAAATCACCTGGCTGGCCGAATCGCGCCCCATGGTGATGCCATAGATCACATCCGCCACCTGGACGGTGTTGCGGTTGTGCGTGACGACGATGAACTGCGTGGTCTGGCCCAACTCCGAAAGCAGGTCGCGGAAACGCCCCACGTTGGCCTCGTCCAGCATCGCGTCGACTTCGTCCATCACGCACAACGGCGTGGGCGAAATCTTGAGCAGCGCAAAGACCAGCGAAATGGCCGTCAGCGAGCGCTCACCGCCCGAAAGCAACGCCAGCCCCTGCTCGCGGCGACCCGGCAGCCGGGCTTCGATGTCGATGCCGGTCTCGGTCAGGTTATCGGGGTCGGTCAACACCAGGCGCGCCGACCCGCCGCCAAACAGCCGCGTAAAGATCGACTTGAATTCCGTCGCCACAGCTTCGAACGTCCTGTTGAAATCGCGGCGGGTCAGTTCGTCCAGTTCGGCGATCACGCTCCGCAAGTCGGCTTCGGCCTTGTGCAGGTCGTCCACTTGCATGGTCATAAAACTGTAGCGCTCCTGCACCGACTCGTACTCCTGCTGGGCCTCCATGTTGACGGCCCCCATGCGCCGCAGTTGAGCGCGCTTTTGGGTCAGGTTCTCCTCCAGGTCGGGGGCCAGCTCCAACACCATCGGCAACTGCTCGACCATGCCGTCCAACGGCAGCGGCACCGGGCCGGAAACGTCGCTGGCGTACTCGAACTGCACCAGGCCGAAATCTTCCTCCACGCGGCGGCGCAGCGATTCGAGCGCCTCCTGCTTGCGCGAAAGGTCCAACTGGGCCTGGGCGCTGTAACGCTCCACCACCGAAAGCGCGCGTTGGGCGGCCGCTTCCTGCTCCTGCAAACTGGCTTCCTGCTTCTCGGCCTCGTCCAACTGCTGCTCGGCCGGCTCGATCAACACGCGCAACGCTTCGGTCTGCGCTTGCAGGTCGTGCTCGCGCGCGTGCAGCCCAGCCTTCGCGGCGTCCGACTGCCCAAACGAAGCGTCGATCTCGCTCACGCGCCGCCCCGCCGCCTGGATCTGCGCCCGCGCGCGTTCCAGCGCCTGCTGGCGCTCGTTCGCGCGCGCGCGGGCGTCGTTCACCGTGCGCTCCGAGACCGAAACGCGCGCCCCCCAGTACGTCACCTGCGAAGTCAGTTCGTCGAGCGCCAGCGCGGCCATTTCGCCGTTTAGCTTGCGCATGGCATCCTGGGCCGCGCCGAGCTTCTCTTCCACCTCTTCCAGGGTCAGTTCGGTCTCGGTGTTGTCGCGCTCCGAAGCGGCCACTTCCTTTGCGAGCGTGTCCTTTTGCCCGGCCTGCCAGTCGCGCTGGCGGCGCGCCGACTCAAGCGCCAACGCAGCCTGCTGTTCCGCCGCGCTGGCGGCATTCAGCTTGCCGCGCAGTTCGCGCAGCGTCGTCTCGCGCAACGCAATTTCCTTCTGCGCGCCGGCCGTTTCGGCGCTCAGGCCGGTCAGCGTCTCGGTCAGGGTATTGAACGCGGCCACCACACTTTCGAGCCGTTCGCCCAGTTCGCGCCGCTCACGCGGGCGGCTCAAGGCCGCAGCCCGCGCCTCGCGCCCGGCGTGGATCAAGCCGTCGGGGCGAAAAACTTCCCCTTTTAACGTCACCAGCCGCAGGGTGGGGGTTTCGGCCCGCAGCCGGCGCGCCGCCGCCCGGTCTTTGACCAGCAGCGTACTGCCCAGCAACAATTCCACCACCGGTTGAAGTTCCGCTTTGACCTTTATCAATTCTACCGCCCACGCCAATGCGCCATCTTTTTGGGAAATGTCGCCCCTACGCATTTTCCCTTCATCTTTCATCTTTCCAGCTTCATCCTTGTCCTGCATCGGCAAGACAACCGCCCTCCCCGCAGCCTGCTCCAGCAGTTCGAGGGCCTGCTCCACCCCCTGGGCCGACTCGACCACCACCACGTCGAAGGCATCGCCCAACGCGGCGGCGATGGCCGTCTCGTACTCGGCAGGCACGTCCAGCGCGGACGAAAGCGCGCTGGCCCCTGTGAGCTTCGACTGGCGCACGGCGTCCAACAGGTAACGCGCCCCGTCGGCGTAACCGCTCAACGAGTTTTCGGCCTGTTCGAGCACGTCAAGCTGCGCCTGCAAACGGGTCTGCTCGCCCTGTTTGGCGTTGCGCTCGTCCTGACGCTGCCGGCGCGCCGCTTCGAGTTCGCCCAGCTTTTGGCGCAACGCCGTTAAATCGGCTTCGGCCTGCTGGAAGGCGGATTCGGCCTCGCTTTTGGCTTTCTGCGCCGCCTGCGACTTTTTCCCGGCAGCCTTGAAGGTTTCTTCGGCAGTGGCAATCGCCAGGTCGGCAGTCTGGAGTTTCTGGCGCTGCGAGTCGATGCGGTTCTTGAGTTCGTTCAGGTGCGCCTGGTGCTGCGCGCGGCGTGAATTCAGGTTATTCAAATTTTGGCGGGCAGCGTTGACCTTCTGCTCCACCTGGGCGCGTTCCAACTGGCGCGCCGTCAGCGCGGCCTTCGCGCCGGCTTCCTGCGTCTTGGCGTCGGCGGCCTCGGCCTGGATGCGCTCGAACTCGGCTTTGGCCTCCTCCACGCGCTCGCGGGCAGCGCGCTCTTCATCGGCCAGGCGCTCCTGCTCGGTCAGGCTGCCTTGACGGGATTCGGTCAAGGCGCGACGGCGCTCCTCGAGCACGGCCAGTTCGCGGCTGATGGTCTCGCGCTGCTGGTGCAGCGCCGCAGACTGGCGGTGCCAGTCGTTCAACCGGGTGCGCAACTCAAACAGCCGCGCGCGGGTGGCGCTGAAACCGTCGGTCAGGCCGTGGTAATGCGCGCGCGCCTCGTTGAGTTTGATTTCCTGCTGGCGCGCGATCTCCTGCGCTTCTCGCAACTCTTTTTGCGAACGGTGCCAGTGATAGCCGTACCACTCGCGCAAGATCAGGTGCAGGTCGGCTTTGACCTGGCCGTATTCCTGGGCGCGCCGGGCCTGACGTTCGAGCAGCCGCAGGCGCGGCTCCAGTTCGGCCAAAATGTCGAGCACGCGCTCCAGGTTGCGCTCGGTCGTTTCCAGCCGCCGCAGACTCTCCTCGCGCCGCGAGCGGTACAGGCCGATGCCCGCCGCTTCCTCGAACAGGCGGCGGCGTTCGTCGGCTTTGAGCGCCAGAGAAGCGTCCACCATGCCCTGGCCCAGGATCGTATACGTGCGCTCCGCCAGCCCCGATTGGGCCAGCAGTTCGTTGACGTCTTTCAGGCGCACCGCCTGGCCGTTGAGCAGGTATTCGTTGCGCCCGTCGCGGTAGGCGCGGCGCGTGACCGCCACTTCTGAAAAATCCACCGGCAGCCAGCCGGTGGTGTTGTCGAACGTGATCGTAACCGCTGCCATGCCCGCGCGCGGGCGCTGCTCGGAGCCGGAAAAGATCATGTCCTCGGTCTTTTTGGCGCGCAGCAGGCTGTGCGACTGTTCGCCCAGCACCCAGCGTAGCGAATCGGCAATATTCGACTTGCCCGAGCCGTTCGGCCCGACAATCGAGGTAATGCCGTCCGCAAATTCAAACAACGTGCGCGAGGCAAAAGTCTTATAACCGTGAAGTTCAAGGGATTTGAGTCTGAGGGGCATTTGTGATTTGTTCCAGGTGGTTTTACGCAATACGGAATACGCACTTTTTATTACGTATTCCGTATTGCGTATCGCGTAGAAAGCGATCAAAGATCGGGTGAGTCTGATCCGTTCATTTCAAGCGCATCCAGCGCATTGCGGGCGGCCTCTTCCTGGGCGACGTGTTTCGACGCGCCGTAGCCTTTGCCCATGCACTTCCCGTTGACATGGACTTCGATGGAAAACATTTTGGCATGGTCGGGGCCGTCAGACTGCGAGGTGACATAACGAGGGATGCCCAACGCCTGCGACTGCGTCCACTCTTGCAGGCGGGATTTTGGATCCATGGTGGTCATTTGCAGGACGATTTCGTCGGCAGCCTGTTCGAGCAGGGGCATGGCAAAGGCCCTGACTTCGTCCAGTCCTTTGCATTGGTAGAGCGCGCCGGTGATGGCTTCAAAGGTGGCGCACAGCAGCGCATCGCGGTCGCGCCCGCCGGCCTGCAGTTCGCCCCGTCCGAGGCGCATGGCCGGGCCGAGGTTCAACTGGCGCGAAAAATCGGCCAGCGTCTCGGTGCGCACCAGGGCCGAGCGCATCCTCGTCAGGTCGCCCTCGGCCATTTCGGGGTAGTGGTTGTAGACCCAGGCGCCGACGACAAAATCCAGGACGGCGTCGCCTAAAAATTCGAGGCGCTCGTTATCAGAAGGGACATCCGGATGTTCGTTGACGTAGGAACGGTGGGTTAGCGCGCGGGTCAGCAAACGCAAATCGCCGCCAAGCGGCAGGTTGAGACGTTCGGCCAGTTGCCCTGGGGTTTCAGATCCAGAGCGCTCAGTAATTGGGTCAAGCATGGGAGCCTCCCGGAACTCGGAGAGCGCCAGCCCCCCACCGAGGAGTGAGTCGCTGGCGGCCACTTGGTTCCAAATGAATTCCAAGTGAATATCACTTAGTGACAGTCACCTTAATGTTGGTGCATTCATTTTACACGGTTTCGAGCGATTCTGGCTTAAAAAACGACGGGAATCAGAGTATGATTGCACTGCTTAAAAGGAGAATGTTTCCATGTCTGTTGAACTGCCTGAATCAATTCAATTCCTGCACAAGATTGAGATCGGTTTGGGGGCCTGGGCCTGGGGGGACCGCATGGTCTGGAACTATGGACGGGGTTACACGGACGAGGATATCGAGGCCGGTTTTAAAGTCTCGCTGGAAAACGGCGTCAATTTCGTCGATACCGCTGAAATCTATGGCAACGGGCGCTCGGAGCGGCTGCTGGGGCAGTTTGTCAAAAACAACGCGCTGCCGGTTTTCGTGGCGACAAAATTCTTCCCCATGCCCTGGCGCTGGACAAGCGCATCCGTCGTCAGCGCTTTGCGCACCAGCCTCACGCGGCTGGGCATTGAGCATGTGGATTTGTACCAAATCCACATGCCCAGCCCCATCGTGCCGATTGAGACCTACGCCGAAGGACTGGCTTCTGCGCAGCAACTCGGCCTGACGCGCGCCGTGGGGGTTTCCAATTACGACAAGAACCAGATGCAACGCGCACTCAAAGCGCTGGCAAAATTCAACGTTCCGCTGGCCTCCAACCAGGTGGAATATCATTTGCTCGACCGGAGCGCAGAAAAAAGCGGGCTGCTGGCCCTCTGCCAGGAACTTGGCGTGCGGATGATCGCTTACTCCCCGCTGGCCATGGGCCTTTTAACCGGCAAATACACGCCAGAAACGCCGCCATCCGGCATCCGCGCCGGGAAATACGGCGGCGTCCTGAAAAACATCCAGCCGCTGTTGCGCTTGATGAACGAAATCGGGCAGGACCACGGCAGCAAATCCGCCTCGCAGGTTGCCATAAACTGGTGTATCTGCAAAGGGGCGCTGCCCATCCCCGGCGCAAAGAACTACCAACAGGCCGCCATGAACGCCGGGGCCGCCGGCTGGCGTTTGACAGCCGAACAGGTCAAAGCGCTGGACGATGCCAGCGACAAGATCGCCAAGTAATCCGACGGGCGTATTTCATTTCGACTGAAAACCTGCAGCATGGATCGTATTGCGTGTTCCGTTTTGAAGGCATACGCAACATCACCCTGTAGCGCAGCGGAGTGAACGCAAGAAGTAACTGCGCCCTTCGGTTGCGAAGTAACCGTGCTCTCCGGTTGCGAAGTAACCGTGCTCTCCGGTTAAAACACACCATCATCCAATCCCATCCGGTAGTCAAAACCTTATGATCTTAAACACCCACCCAAAGGGAGTTCATCCATGAAACCAAAAAGCGCGCGCTATTTTGGGATGACCAATTCACAACTCGGCATTCTGGCCGGAGCGGCAGCCGTGGTCTTGCTCGTCATCGGCGGGTTGTCCTGGTTCGTTTTTGCGCCGCCCTCGCCAGAACAACCTGCGGCAGTTGCCACAGAAATACCCCCAACGCCCAGCCCCTACTTCACCCAAGTGATCGTTGTTACGTCGCCGCCGACCCCTTCCCCAGAAATTGCCACCAGCGTACCGCCCGACGGCTGGGTGGAATTCCAGACGCAAGGCGCCAGGCTTTGGCTGCCATCCAATTTTGTCGGCGGGGACTTGCTTACCAACAGGGCAGAATCAATCAACTCAATCACCAGGCTGGGCGGCGCGCGTTTTAAAAATACCGTCAAAGCCATGAAGCAGACCCCAAGCCAATTGGTCATGTGGATGGTTGACAAAACCGTTAGCAATGATCCCATCATTATGACTATCCTGATAACTCACGAAGTTAAAGAAGAAGGAATCAGTATTGAGCAATATCTCCAAGACAACATAACCAGCGTATCCGCGACGCTGTCAACAACCGTTTACGAGACAAAAAAGATTACCCTGCTTGGGCGTGAAGCGCGCCGCATGGCATATCGCCAACAGATCCAAGCCGGGTACGAAATAGCGGGCGTAGCCTATTACATCAAAGACGAAAATGATTTCTGGGTCGTCGACTACATGCTCGACCCGAATAAATATACCGACATGCTGTCGATGGTGGAACAAAGTATCCATACGTTTGATCTGGTCAAAGAATAAGGAAAATCCCGACCAAGTCCCTGCCGCCAACCCGTCAACCCCGTTGCCCCCAAGCCCCTGACTAATGACAGACACTCCCTGGAAACCCAATAGACTCGTAACAGCATATTTCTTCCTGGTCAGCGCCGCAGGATTATTGCTTATTATCCTGAACGTCCTGATGAGCGGGCCAAGCAAGTCCGCGCTTGTGTTGGGGCTGTCGGCGGAGCGGCTGGCGCTCTCCGGCGGAATGCTGGTCCTGTGCGCCGGGCTGACCTGGCTGGGCGCGCAAACCCTGCGGGGCAAAATATTCCAATTCGACGCCGGGGCCAAGCCTTCGCGCCGCATGGACTTTATGCTGGGGGCCGCGCTGCTGACCTTTTTGGCCGCCTGGCTGATGACCTGGATCCCGGCGGAACGCTTCGGGACGTTGTATTACTACGTTGGGCGCGTTTATCCCTTCATCGTCTGGCTGACTTGCTTCAGCGCCGCCGGACTGGCGCTTTTGCTGGCAAGCCGTTTCGGGCTGGACGTAAAACAGTTCAGGGCGTTCCTGCGCGAACAGCGCATTCCACTTTGGATCAGCGGCGCGGCCCTGCTGATTTTCGGATTGCTTTCCTGGGCGGTAGCGCTCAGGGTGGTCAACATGCGCTGGCAGGACGAAGACTTCTGGTATGGCGCAGGCGTTCCCTTGTTGCCGCTCCAGGTGTTGCTGGCCGTCGCCGCGAGCATCGCGCTGGTCGTTATTGCGAAAAAATTCATCCTCGCCGGAAAATTCGAAAAAAAACACTGGCCCGACCTGGTCCTGTTCCTGCTGATCTGGGCCGTCGCCGCCTGGCTGTGGGCAAGCGAACCCATCACCCCCGACTTTTTCATTACGAAACCGGTAGCGCCCAATTTTGCGTTCTACCCCGATTACGACGCCCAGGTTTTCGATGTATTCAGCCAGTATGCCTTGATCGGTCAAGGGCTAATTAACGGCGTGTTCTACGAACGTCCATTGTATTCAGCGCTGTTGGTGTACCTGCACGTCGTCGCCGGGCAGGATTATCCGCAGCTCGTCGCCCTCCAGGCGGCTTTGTTCGCCATTTTTCCGGCGCTCGGCTATTTGCTCGGAAAGCGCCTCCACAGCCGGGCAGCGGGCGCGGGACTGGCGATCCTGCTCACGTTGCGCGGCATGAACGCCCTGGAAATCGGCTGGTCGATCAGCACCGTCCACCAGAAACAGATGATGACCGATTTCGCGACGGCAATTTTGATGCTGCTGATGACCGTCCTGCTTGTGCGTTGGCTGCAGGAACCCGGAAAGAACTGGCCCAGCCTGGGGGCCGCCGCAGGCGTTCTGGGGCTGACCACCTTGGTGCGCCCTCACCCGTTAATTTTCATCCCGATCCTGATCGCGCTTGCGGTCTGGGTCTACCGGCAAAAACCGCGCGTCTGGATCACTCTCAGCAGTCTGGTGCTGGCAGGCGCGTTGGCGGGCATGCTTCCCTGGTTTGTCAGCAATGGATCGGTTGCCAATAAATACCTTGACCGGGTCAAAAGCATCATCCACGAACGCTACCCGGGTTTTCACCTGCCGGGCGATTCCATGCTCCCCAAGCCGAATGAAATTGCGGCCATCGCCAACCCCGGTGTGTATTTTCCCCCCGCCGCTCAAACAGCGGATAAATCCATCCTGGCTTTTGGAACCGACAATTTCCTGAACAACCTGACCACGACCGTGCAGGTGTTACCCTATACGCCCTACTACCAGGGCCTGCGTTACACGGTCAAAGATGGGGAGAATTTTTGGAGGCCCTACTGGGACGGTTCGCTCTCGCCCTGGGCCAGGGTCATGCTCCCGATCAACCTGGTCCTGATTGCGTTGGGGCTGGGCGCTGCCTGGAAGCGCGCCCGCCTGAGCGGCTTGGTCCCGTTAATCGTGATGCTGGCCTTCTACGCGGTGAACGCCCTCGCGCGCACGTCCGGCGGACGCTACCTTGTGCCGGTCGATTGGGTTGTGATCTTTTATTATTTCCTGGGCATCCTGGCGTTGGTCGAAATGGCTGCCGCATTTTTCCACCCCCGGTTTTTCGGCGAGACAGCGCTGCCCGCGAACCTTGAACCCATTATTGTGTTTGACCGCGCCGCCTGGACAAAGATGGCCGGAGTCGTATTCCTGTTTGCAGCCATCGGGGCGCTCATCCCGCTTTCAGGCAGTTTCTTTGCGCGGCGTTACCCACCCCTGACCGTGAAGGAACTCAGTCAACAAGTGTCGACGCAGGCAGGAAAACAATCGAATATCTCCCCCGCCGAATTAAACAAGTTCCTCGCCATTCCCCATGCCGCCATTTTGCAGGGACGCATTCTCTACCCGCGCGCATTCGACAAAGACCAGGGCTGGAAGGTCAGCATTTACACCTTCTACCATCCCAAACCCTACCCCAGGATGCTGTTTACGCTCATTGGGCCTCAAGGTGAAACCCGTGTGATCTTTCCCTCCATCCAGGCAGTTCCGCTCCCGAACGCCAGCGACGCCACCATCCTGGGCTGCTGGCTGGATGGTTACGTCCAGGCCTGGGCCGTCCTGCCCGGCGGCAGCGATCACCTGATCAAAAGCGCGCCCGCCACACCCCTGATCTGTCCGCTGGCAGAGCCGGTCTGCGACAATAATCACCATTGCAAGTAGTGTAACGGATGAGAGCAAATACCGGCACAAAAAGCGGGCCTTCACAGGCCCGCTTTTTTGTATGTGCAGAAATTTTCAGGGATTGACCAACTCCCAACTATTGACGCCGGGCCACCAGCCTGAGTCGCCCCAGGCCAGGTGCCACATGCTGCCATCATTAGACCGAATTGCAAAGATATCCAGCCGGTTGGGTCCCCAACTGGTTACTTCCACTTTATTAAGCGCCGCTTCCCCGCCGACATATTCCCAACCGGTCAGGCTCGGATACCAGACGTTGCTCTGGTGGCCTTTATGGTAAACCCCCGGCGCGCTTCCGCCGCGCACCTCGAAGATGTCGAAACGATCCGGCCCCCACGAAACGCCGGTGACCCACGGGCACTGGCCTGGAACACCGTCGCCAAGACTGGTCCAACCGGTCCAGTTTGACCCGGTCCAGGCTTTGTACACAGTATTATAAGGAGGATTGGTTGGGATTGCAAAAATATCCAGCCTGTTGGATCCGGTCGAAAGAAGGAGCGGATCTGCGTAGCTCGTATAATTCATATCCTCCCCCACTCCGCTGGGCCACCACAATCCGTCGCCGTTGGTGTAGTGATGGTAAAAAATGCCGGCAGAATTTCCCCCCAGGGTATCGATACGGTTTGGCCCCCAACTGACCACCGAGCCGGCGCGGAAATTCAGTTTTTCCCAGGCGCTGCCACTTGGCCCCCAAGCGCCGCCGCCATACCACTTGTGGTAAGTAACATCCCACGGATAATTACTAAAAACATCAATCCGGCCGGGCGCCCAGGAAACAACCTGAATGTCCCGACCAAAATCAAAGTAAGTTGATCCTCCCCCCAGATTTTCCCAGGCTTGCCAGCCGCCGTAAGGCGAATAAACCCTGTGCCAGATATCGCGAGCGTTATCCATCGCGAACAAATCGACGCGTCCCTGCCAGGCGACCGCCTTAATGATATTAAAATACCTGCCAGCAACGGGAACGGTTCCCAGGTTGGTCCAACTGCCCCAGGTCAAGGTATTGCCATCCAATGCCCTTTCCCGAACGGATAAATCATTGGCAATCGCAAAGACAAACGTTACTTTTGGATTGCTCCATGAGACCGCAGTCAACGTTTGGTAAGGCCCGACTCCATTTGCAAGGAAACTTGTATACAACTTATTGGGCGCATCGGCCTGCTTGGCCAACGCCGGTTGGAGGACGATCCCCTGTCCCAGCAATGCGATGCAGACCAGGGCGATCAGAAGCCTGAAACGAATGTCGCGGAACGTAATCTTTTGCATGTGTGTTTTTTCTCCTTGTGATGAGTTCATGTGAACGATTACGGAAATTATACTGACGCGC
>JBARBA010000660.1:0-6846 GCA_049792555.1 Anaerolineales bacterium | reverse complement strand
CGGGATTTTTACTTTAACCGTTAACATGTTTGCTTTTCTCCTTTATGATTATAGCATCTCTGCCAAGCCCCAAAATGTGGCTCTCTGGGAATTGCAGTGATGCACCGCCAGATGTAAGTCGGATTGGCAATCCGACTTACGCCGCGCTGCCAGACGTGCTGGTTTGTCACGGCAACTCCCAAAGAATTTAAAATGTCCCAGCCCCAGCAACTCCCCTTCACCCAACGCCTCCAACTCGCCATCGAAACCTTGCTCATGACCCGGCTCGTCCCAAAGGGACGGGTCGGCGGGTTCTTTGGGTTGTTCTTCAAAATTCCCCTGCTCTTTTATAAACTTCATATCACGTCCCTCGTGCCTGGGAACATCCTGGTGATCGTCACGCAAGGCCGCAAGACCGGCCTCGAGAGACGCACGCCGGTTGAATTCAGCCGCGACGCCGCAACCGGAGACATCATCGTCATGTCGGGCTGGGACGGCAGGACGGATTGGTACCGCAATGCGCGCGCCCACCCGCGCGTCCGGGTGCTGCTGCGCGACCGGGAAATCGAAGCTACCGCCGAACCCATTCCCGACGAAGCCGTGGCCCAAATGCTCAAGGAAATTTCGCAGGTCAACCCCGCCGCCGTGCGCATGTGGGAAAGGTGGTCGGACGCGCGCATGGACGGCAGCGACGCCGGCTACCTGGCCGCCGCGCCCCATTTCCCATCCCTGTACCTGCGCCCCTGCAACAAAGACGATTTTAAGGTAACTTCTCAATAATTGGTGGTTGAGTAGGCAGCGGTGCTGTCCCGCTGCCGTACCCTGGCACCGCCCGCCAGGGCAGGTGTCGAAACCACCTTGCAACAACAATTTCTCCCAAATGTTGAGAAGATTCAAGATAAACACATCCCATACAAAGGAGCATAACTTATGGAAAAAGTCGATCTCAAAAAAGAACTCAAATCCCTGTATAACCCCTCTGCCAAAACCGTTTCGATGGTGGATGTCCCCGCCTTCAATTTCCTGATGATTGACGGCCACGGCAACCCGAACACCGCCCCGGAATACGCCCAGGCGCTGGAAGCCCTGTACGCGCTGGCATATACGCTCAAGTTCAAAATCAAAAAAGGCGCAACCGGCGTGGATTATGCGGTCATGCCGCTGGAAGGACTGTGGTGGGTGGAGGATATGGACCTGTTCAGCGTAGCGAGTAAAGACGATTGGCTATGGACGATGATGATCGCGCAGCCTCGTTATGTGACCGCCGAACTATTTGCCGAGGCGCTGGGCGAAGTCGAAAAGAAAAAAGGGCCGGTGGCCTTGTCGAAGGCCAGGTTCGAGGCGTATCACGAAGGGCCGTCGGCGCAGATCATGTACTTTGGCCCGTATGCCGACGAAGGGCCGACCATAGCAAAAATCCATGCCTTCATTCGGGAAAGCGGCTGCCAGTTACAGGGCAAGCACCACGAAATCTACCTGGGCGACCCGCGCAAATCCGCGCCGGAGAAATTGCGCACCGTCATCCGGCAACCGTTTAAGTAGCGGCGTTTTTTAGAAAGCCATAGAGCACGCATAAAAGACAGCCGCCGCTATTCAATAGCGGCGGCTGTTGTAATTATTTGGCGCTCTTTTTGAGCGGCTTGCCCAGGGCAGTAAGGTAGGTTTCCATGTCATGGTTTCCACCGACGCTGTTCGTCTGGGTGTTGAAATCCACCTGCATCTCAACGTGCGAGTAATACATGGGTGCCGGCGGCGGGGCTGCCGGCACAATGTCAGATGAATTCACAATGCGGAATGTCTTCTGGTCCGGCAGCGCATTATAGGCCGCCACAAAGTCTCTATCGCCCACGCGCGGGCCGGCAAAATTGTACTGGATCGGTTTCTTGAAATGCGTTGCTTTGATCACGTCGGGCTGCGCCAATACGGTCAGGGCGCCGCCCAGGCTGTGTCCGCTGATATACAGATTCAGGTCATTCCCAAGTTTGCCCAGTTCGTCAATGAAACTCGCGCGGCAAGCCATGTAAACTTCGGAAAAACCGAGCGCAACATTTCCCCAGTTTTTGATACAGGGATAAGGCGTCCATAGAATCTTTGCATCTTTGACAAATTCCTGCTTTGTCTGCGTGCCGCGGAAGATCAGGTAAGCGTCTTTCCCATCCTTGCTGGTGGCCACGAAACCCATCGGATAATACTCATCGAACAGCCCAAACGAATCCGGCCCCTGCGGCTCTGTTTCCGCGATTTCCTTGTCGATCAAGGTCGGGCCTGCGTCCTCTTCGACGGCAAAGCCGAGCGACATGGGGTTATAGGTGATCGTGCAAACCAGGTCATAAGGGCCTTTCAATTGCCAGGGTTTCTTTTTGTACTCATTGTGTTGCTCGTACGCTTGTTGTACCAACTCGCCAAGCTCAATTGCTCTTTTTGAATCAAAATCCGGTGGATAATACATCTGCTTTTCTCCTTTGTGAAAACCGCTTGAATGGGATGTTGAGGGGGTCAACGTCGACCATGAAACGCGCCGAACACGCCAAACAGCCTGGTGACTGCGGCGCATACGGCGCGGTTGGTTTCATTTTGGGTTCTTTTCAGGGATTTTGTTTTTGCTCGAGGACTTTCCCAACCGTTACATCGAACATATGAATATTGATGGGCTTGGAAATATAAGAATCGAAGCCCGCTTCGAGCGCTTTGCGGCGGTCCCCCGCCAGGGTGTGAGCGGTGACGGCAATCAGCGGAATCTTGGCCAAAACAGGGTCCGCCTTGATTTCGCGCGCGGCAGACCAGCCATCCAGCTCGGGCAGGGATAAATCCATCAGGATAATATCGGGGTTATCGCGGCGCGCAGCCTCAATGCCCTCCAGGCCGTTTTCAACAGTGCTCACCTCGTACCCGGCGCGCTCCAGGAGAAAACGCATCAAGTCCTGATTGTCCTCGTTATCCTCTACGATCAAAATGCGGATTTTTGCCATAAGTCCTCCGGTGAATAGCATTTTATGAATCATACTACGGCTTGATGGTTCACGCAACAGGTATTCATGTTGAATTTGGCTGCACCCTGCGGGCATTATATAATAGGCTCTCAACCTTATGGAGAGACAATGACCCAACCCAATGCCGACGAAAAAGCGCGCTACGTGCAGGACATTTTTACCCGGATTGCCCCTCGTTATGACCTGCTCAACCGGCTGATGACCGGCGGGCGGGACGTTTCCTGGCGAAAAGAAGTCGTCCGCCGCGCCGGACTCTACCCGCGCGCCTCGCTGTTGGACCTGGGAGCAGGGACGGGCGACCTGGCCCGGGCCGCGCTCGCGCAGCAACCGACCGCTCACGTTACCGCGGCCGATTTCACGCTGGGAATGATGCGTGCCGGCAGGCGGCCCGCCGATCCCTTTGCCTGGTCTGTGGCCGACGCTTTGCATCTGCCGTTCCCATCCGAATCTTTTGACGCAGTCGTTTCCGGTTTCCTGTTGCGCAACGTCGTCGACCGTGTGGCCGCCTTGCAGGAGCAATACCGCGTGTTACGAAGTCCTTCGCCGGGGAAACGCGGCGGGCGCATCGTCATCCTTGATACCACCCGTCCCGAACGCAACCTGTTTTCTCCGTTGATCTGGCTGCACATGCGCCTCGTCATCCCAACGCTCGGTACGCTCATTTCCGGGCAGCGCGACGCCTACACTTACCTGCCCGAATCCACCGCAGCCTTCCTGAGCGCCGAAGCCCTGGCCGGATACCTGGCGGCGGTTGGCTTCAAGAAAATCGCATTCAAGCGCCTGATGTTTGGCACAATTGCCATCCATTGGGCCGAGAAAGAATGAATGCGCCGTTTATAATAGTCCCATGAATGAACGCAACCTTGAAAAAGCCGCCCTGCGCGGTGAACCGTCTTACGTCTGGCGCGCGGGGCAGCAGCGCCGGCTGGAAATGATCATCCACGCCGCAGGTGAACGCATTCGCGGGAGCATCCTTGAAAACGGCTGCGGCGTAGGCATGTACGTCGAGCACCTGGCCCCTTTTGGCGGCAAAATCTTCGGGCTGGAATACGACTTCGAACGCGCCGCCCAGGCCGGAGCGCGCTCCCCGGGCATTGTCAACGCGGCGGGTGAGCGCCTGCCCTATCCCGATGCCAGCTTCGACCTGATCCTGAGCCACGAGGTGCTCGAACACGTTGCCGACGACGCGCAGGCCGCGCGCGAGATGGCGCGCGTGATTAAGCCCGGCGGCCGGATTGTGATCTTCGTCCCCAACCGCGGCTATCCCTTCGAGACGCACGGCATCTACTGGCGGGGCAAATATTCTTTCGGCAACAAGCTTTTCGTCAACTACCTGCCGCGCGCCTGGCGGGACAGGCTGGCCCCGCATGTGCGCGTCTACTCGCGGCGCGACCTGGCAAACCTGTTCGACGGCCTGCCGGTGAAACTCATCGAGCACACGGTGGTTTTCGGCGCTTACGATAATATCATTGCCCGTTTTGGGGCTTTGGGGAAAATCCTGCGCGGCGCGCTACAGGCGCTCGAAAAGACGCCGCTCAAAGAACTGGGGCTGTCCCACTTTTGGGTGGTGGAAAGGCTGTAATCGCGGAAGTTTCCTGTAAGCTCGTCTGAAGAAAATAGAGATCATTTTATGACTGAAACGCGAGTACCGAAAGATAGGAGCAAAAACGTCATTCCGGGAATGATCCGGGAGCGACTCGGCAGCTTATTCTCCAAACGGCAAGGGCCTGTCCCCTCGATCAGCAGCGCTCAAGTGGAAGCGCTGCAGGCGCGCATCGCCGAGTTGGAAGCAAAGCTGGAGAAGCAAAACCCTGCTGAGGGTCGGTCGTCTCTGCTTGAGCCTTCAACTGCAACCGAACCCGCCGCAGAACCGCCTCCCCCTGGACCAGAACAAAGAAAAGGCGGCTTCTTCCACAACTTGCTGCGCGCGCCGACCTTTGGAGACCTGGCCAAAGATCGAATTGCCAGCCTGCAAAATACGATCTTGCTGGCCCTGTTGGTTGTTTCTTTTCTGTATGTTATCTTCATCCTGATTGTCGGGGACGCCACTATGCCGGCCGATTTAGGGTTGGCAGTGTTTACCTGCGCATTTCTCATATCGGCCCTTTTCTTCCTGCGCCGCGGTCACCTGGGTCTGGTCAGTTGGATCCTGGTAGTGACAGTTTTTCTGGGCTATGCGGCAAGCATTGTTATTTTTTATTTTAGCATCCCCAATACCATCATCCTCGCGTTCTTTCTCACCTTAACCAGTATGCTCTTGCGCCCCAGGAGCGCTATCGTCACCATCGCTGTGACCTGGTTCACACTGGCGATCTTTATGTATTCCAGGCCAATCCCCCCGATTATTCAGAATGATTTAAACCTGACAGCATTGTTGCTTGTCATGGAATGTTTATTGCTTATCCTGGCTTCGCGCACCCTCGAAGAATCTTTTGCCCAGGCCGATCGCAGCACGCAAGGTCTCATCCGCGCCAACCGGGCCAAGAGTCTGTTCCTGGCAAATATGAGCCATGAACTGCGCACGCCGTTGTCGGTAATCATCAGCCACAGCGAGTTGCTCCAGGAAAATGCCCACGAGTTGGGATACGATCAATTGATCCCCAAACTTCAACGGATTCGGGCCTCAGGCAATCATCTCCTGACCATTATCAGCAACTTGCTCGACATCTCCAAAGTTGAAGCCGGTAAGGTGGAGTTTTACCTGGAGACTTTTGACGTTCCAACTTTGATAGATGATATAACTGCCATGCTGCAACCCATCATCGCGAAAAAAGCCAATACCCTGGAGGTCCGCTGCGCCCGCGACCTGGGATCGATGCGCGCAGACTTGACCAAAGTTCGGCAGGCGTTGTTCAATTTACTGGATAACGCCGCCAAGTTCACCGACCATGGCGTCATCTGCCTGACCGTAACACGCGAGAGCGACCTGCAGGTCGAGTGGATTAATTTCAGTGTCGCGGATACCGGGATTGGCCTGACACCCGAACAGATCCAGAATCTTTTCAAGGAATTCACCCAGGCCGACAGTTCCATCACACGCCAATACGGCGGCACGGGCTTGGGGTTGGCGCTCAGCCGCTATTACTGCCGCATGATGGGTGGGGAAATTACCGTTACCAGCGCCGGTTTGGGCAAAGGCTCAACTTTCATCATTCGCCTGCCGGCCACAGTCCACCAGAACGGCAACTCGTCGCCGGGAACCCCCGGTCGTTATCAACCGTAAGCAGCCCAAAGAGGCGCGCCGTTTGCCGGTCGAAGAGAAAATATCGTCGCCGAACCATAACAAGGAGAGTGTATATTGGATGACCCCCTGGCCTTCGTCATCGAAGATGACGAGGCTCACCTTGAGCTCTTTTCCGAAGCTTTGCAAAAAGCCAGATTCAAAGTCGAGACATTCCGGGATGGACAGGCAGCTCTTTTCCAGCTAACCCAGACGATACCGGCCCTGGTGATTTTGGATTTGCACTTGCCGCATGTCTCGGGCGCAGATATTTTGAGCTACATCCGCAGCGACCCGCGCCTAAAAAGCACCTGGGTTGTGCTCGCCTCGGCCGACCCGCACATGGCCTCCCTGCTGCGCGAGAAAGCCGACCTGGTGCTGATCAAACCGATCAGCTATTTTCAATTGCGCGAGTTGGCCGCGCGTTTGCGCGCCAGCGACCCGCCGCACCCATAAAGACACAGTGTCGTTGCCCACATTTGCCATAAAAAAGACGCCCTCCTCGCAGGAAGGGCGTCTTTTACTGAAAACTAAAAACTAAAAACTAAAAACTAAAAACTAAAAACTGATTACTGACCACTGCTCACTGCTTCCCCATCATCAACCGCGCCGCCCGTCGCCCGATCTCCACTGCAAAATTCGTCCCCCGGTCCCAGG
>JBARBA010000659.1:0-5717 GCA_049792555.1 Anaerolineales bacterium | reverse complement strand
TTGGTTTTTTTGGGGGGGGGGCGGGGGTGAGACCGCGCCTGATGATGTGAAGCTTTTTTCTTCCTTGCCTGGGCCGCTAAAACATTTAACTGGCGCTGGTCAGCTTTGCGGCCTTTTCGCGCGCATCGTCAACCGTGCCGACCATCTGGAAGGCCTGCTCGGTCAAATCGTCACACTCGCCGTCCAGGATGGCGCGGAAGGAGCGGATGGTTTCCTTGAGCGGGACGTAAACGCCCGGGATGCCGGTGAACTGTTCGGCGGTGACGAACGGCTGGGAGAAAAAACGCTCGATCTTGCGGGCGCGCGCGACGAGCAGCTTGTCGTCTTCCGAGAGTTCGTCCACGCCCAGGATGGCGATGATGTCTTGCAGGTCTTTGTAACGCTGCAATATGCGCTGGACTTCGCGGGCCGTGTTGTAATGCTCCAGACCGACGATGTTCGGGTCGAGGATGCGGCTGGTCGAAGTCAGGGGGTCGACCGCCGGGTAGATGCCTTTTTCGGAGATGGCGCGTTCGAGCGCAATCGTCGCGTCGAGGTGGGTAAAGGTCGCCACCGGGGCCGGGTCGGAATAGTCATCCGCCGGGACGTAGACGGCCTGCATCGAGGTGATGGAACCCGCGCGGGTGGAGGTGATGCGCTCCTGGAGTTCGCCCATTTCGGTGGCGAGCGTGGGCTGGTAGCCTACGGCGGAGGGCATACGCCCCAGTTGCGCCGAGACTTCGGAGCCGGACATGGTGAAGCGGAAGATGTTGTCAATGAAGAGCAGCACGTCCTTGCCCTGGTCGCGGAAGTATTCGGCCATGGCCAGCGCCGAAAGCGCCACGCGCAGGCGCACACCGGCAGGCTCGTTCATCTGACCGAAGACCATGACGGTGTCTTTCATCACGCCCGATTCGATCATTTCACGGAAAAGCGACGTGCCCTCGCGCGTGCGTTCGCCCACCCCGGCGAAGACCGAGTTGCCCTTGTGGACGCGGGCGATGGAGGAGATCAGTTCGGTGATGACGACGGTTTTGCCCACACCCGCGCCGCCGAAGATGCCGGTCTTGCCGCCCTTGGTGAAGGGCGCGATCAAGTCGATGACCTTGATGCCGGTCTCGAAAATCTGGACGCCGGTAGCCTGTTCGGCAAAGGTTGGCGCCAGGCGGTGGATGGGGTAGCGGCTGGCCGCTTCGACCGGACCTTTTTCGTCGATGGGCGCGCCGAGCACGTTGAATATGCGTCCGAGGGTGGCAAGCCCTACGGGCACAAGGATGGGCGCATCGGTGGCCCGGGCCGGGACGCCGCGCTGCAAACCGTCGGTCGAATCCATGGCCACTGTCCGCACCCAGCCATTGCCGAGATGCTTTTGGACTTCGAGGATCAGCGCTTCCTTGCCCTCGCGCGTCACTTCAATCGCTTCGTAAATATTGGGCAGTTCGCCTTCGGGGAAAGCCACGTCCACAACGCCGCCTAAAATTTGCACAACCCGGCCAACTGCATTAGCCATTTTCGCCTCCAGCATGGGAAACAGCCTGGGCCAAAGCCTCAGCGCCGCCCGCAATGTCAAGCATATCGCTTGTGATGGTTTGTTGACGCACTTTGTTATATTGCAATTGCAACCCGGCTACCAGGTCAAGCGCATTATCGGTGGCGTTGCGCATGGCCACCATGCGCGCGGCGTGTTCCGAAGCCAGCGATTCGAGAATGGACTGGTAGACCTGCAAAGCCGTAAAACGCGGGATGATTTCATCCAGGATTTCACGTTCGGCAGGCTCGTACGTATAAGCTCCCGACATCTTATGAAGCGCATCATAATCCTGGACACGTTTCCCTTCAATGTCCAGCGGGAGCAATTTTTTGATGGTCACATCCTGCTTGACCATGTTGACAAACGTGGTATAGACCAGGTAAACCTCGTCCGCCTTGCCGTTCAGGTAATCGTCCACCGCCAGGCGGCCAATGGCAGAGACATCGGGAAACGAGGGGGCCGCAGGCAGGTTGCTGAATTCGGCGATCACGTCGAGGTGACGGCGGATAAGCAGGTCGCGTCCCTTGCGGCCAACGGCAATATATTGCACCGGGTTGGCGTAATCCTTGAATTTGCGCAGCACAAAACGGATCAGGTTGGTATTGTACGCGCCCGCCAGCCCCCGGTCGCCGCTGATGACGACCACCAGCGTCTGGTTGACCGCGGCGCGCTGCGTCAGCAACGGGTGCAGGCTGTTGCGTCCGGGCTGCGCGGCGACGTGGGTCAGCACCTGCCAGGCTTTCTGCGCATAAGGACGTGTGCCCATTAAAGCGGCAATCGCCTTGCGCACCTTGCTGGCGCTGACGGCCTGTAGCGCGCGCGTTACCTGCGAGATATTTTTGACGCTCTGTATGCGGAGCCGCATTTCACGAACGGAAGCCATTGGTTCTCCCAAACCCAAAGGTGGTTGAGTAGCCCTGAGCGTAATTTGCGAAGGGCGTACACTTGCACCTGCAGCAAGTGCAGGTGTCGAAACCACCGGGTCTTATGCAAACAATTGTATGTGGTTTCGATACGGCGGCTGGGAAACGCCGCCTACTCAACCACCTTGTTCCGTAATTAGCCCTGCCAGGAGGCTTTGAATGTTGCCAGCGCCTCGCGCAGTTTCTTTTCGGTATCGGGCGTAATCTGGCGTTTCTCGACGATGCTTTTGCCGACCTCCGGGTAAGACGTATCGAGGAACTTGCTCAGCGCCTGTTCCCACTCGCGCATCTTTTCGACGGGGACCTCGTCCGCAAAACCCTGGGTGCCCGCAAAGATGACCATGACCTGGTGTTCCAGCGAGACCGGTTGGTACTGGGGCTGCTTGAGGACTTCCTGCATCCGGCGGCCGCGGTTGATTTGGTTCTGGGTGGCCTTATCCAGGTCGGAGCCGAACTGGGCGAAGGCCGCCAGTTCGCGGTAAGAAGCCATGTCCAGCTTCAAGCGTCCCGCCACCTGACGCATAGCCTTGGTCTGGGCCGCGCCGCCTACGCGTGAGACCGAGATGCCCACGTTCACAGCCGGACGGATACCGGCGTTGAACAGGTTGGATTCGAGGTAGATTTGGCCGTCGGTAATGGAAATGACGTTGGTCGGCACGTACGCCGACACGTCGCCCAGCAGGGTTTCGATGATCGGCAAAGCCGTCAGCGAGCCGCCGGTTCCGGCCACGGGGAGGATTTTAAATTCATCCAGTTGGTTTTTGATGGATGTTTCGGCGTCGTGTTTGGCCATCGGGCCGCGGAAAACCCTGCCATCCACGGCATCCGCAAGCGCGGCGGTCGTCCCCTCGAAATCGTTCTTCACCACAGCAAAGTTCAACGAGAGACGCGCGGCGCGTTCCAGCAGGCGCGAGTGCAGGTAGAACAGGTCGCCTGGGTACGCTTCGCGCCCCGGCGGGCGGCGCAAGAGCAGGGATACCTGTCGGTAGGCCCAGGCGTGTTTGGAAAGGTCGTCGTAGACCACCAGCGCGTCGCGTCCGGTTTCCATGAACTCTTCGCCCATGGCGCAACCGGCGTACGGCGCAATGTATTGCAGCGCCGCCGATTCGTCTGCCATGGCGGCCACCACGATGGTGTGATCCATCGCGCCGGTGCGTTCCAGCAGGGCAACCGTGCGGGCAATGGCGGCTTTCTTCTGGCCGATGGCCACGTAAATGCAAACCAGATTCTTGCCCTTCTGGTTGATGATCGTGTCGATGGCAATGGCTGTCTTGCCGGTTTGGCGGTCGCCGATGATCAGTTGACGCTGGCCGCGCCCAACCGGGATCATCGCGTCGATGGCCTTGATGCCGGTCTGGACGGGCATATCCACGTCCTGACGCTGCACCACGCCGGGAGCGATGCGTTCAATTGGACGATACCCGCTGAAGTTGATCGAGCCTTTGCCGTCGATGGGTTCGCCCAGCGCGTTGACCACGCGCCCAATCAGCCCATCCCCCACCGGCACCGAGGCAATGCGCCCGGTCGAACGCACGCTCATGCCTTCGGCGATTTCGGAATATTCGCCCATGATGATGACGCCGACCGAATCGCGTTCGAGGTTGAAGGCAATGCCCATGACGCCGTTGGCAAACTGGACAAGCTCCTGCGAACGGACGCCGGCCAAGCCCTGCACTTTGGCAATCCCATCGCCAGCCTCCAGCACCGCGCCAACGTCGCTGACGCTGATTTCAGGGGAGAATGATTCGATTTGTTTCTGGAAATCACTGGTAATTTGTTTGATTAGATCAGACATGTGGCCTCCGGGCCAGAGATATACTGAACACGGGTACTTTCTGCGCTTTTCTTTATCCACGAAGTACACGAAAAACACGAAGTTTAAAATCTTTTGTATTAGTCACGGAAAGGGCGAACAAAAACTTTACCGCACACCTGTCCCGGCGTCCCTTCGGCAGGTTCAAGGCAGGCCCTTCGGAAGGGGGTTGCAGTTCGATTTCGAAGATTTTCAAAAAGCAAAAAACCGCAATTTATACTTCAACAGAGATTGGTTTTTTGGCGCGCAAGCGCGCAAGTGCCCGGATCAAGGGGGCGCATCCGGGCATAATGTGGGTTTCAACGAAATCTTTCTGAATTTGTTGGAGAAACAGCGTTTTGAACCGTCCAACAACGCGCCAATCATACCGGAAAGGACAGGGATTGTCTAGTTACAAAAATCATATATGCGCGCAAAGATGTCAGGCGCTTGATTTTGCGCATCGACTGGCCGATGTATCTCTCCCCCAAGCGATGGAGATAATCTTCCCCCATGCGATGGGTGTGGTCGGGAATGGTTCGGCGTAAGATAAGCAGATGAAACCGCGGGTTTCATTTTATCAATGCCGATCATGGCATACCATCAAGGGTAAAGGAGTTCAACATGAACAAGTCAATCTATCAGCATCTCGGCAATATCATCCGCCTGGTCTCGATGGCGGCGTTAATGGTTGTGTTCGCCTTGGGTTCAGGGCAAACAGCGCAGGCGGCATCCGGCAAAGGCCCAGCCACGGTCAACCTGGGCAAGGCTGCTTCTTTTGCGATTTTGTCAAAATCAGGAATCTCGAATGTCCCCACTTCCTCCATTGTTGGAGATATGGGTGTCAGTCCAATCGCCTCGACGGCCATCACCGGATTTTCATTGGTAATTGATCACACGAATACATTTTCAACCTCAACACAAGTTACCGGCAAGGTTTACGCGGCGAACTATGCAAGTCCCACTCCCGCCAACCTGACTACGGCGATTAACAACATGCAAACTGCCTATACCGACGCCGCCGGACGGAAACTGCCGAATTTCACCGAACTCTACGCAGGAAATCTGAGCAATAAAACCCTCATTCCCGGCCTCTACAAATGGAGCACTGACGTTTTGATCAATACCCAGGTAACGCTCAACGGTGGGCCGAACGATGTCTGGATTTTCCAGATTTCAGGAAACCTCACGCTGGGTTCAGGCGCGAACGTTGTGTTGACCGGCGGCGCGCAAGCCAAGAATATCTTTTGGCAGGTTGCCGGCGGCTCTGGCGTCGAAATTGGCACGACGGCGCACATGGAAGGCACCTTGTTAGCCAAAACCGCCATCCATCTCCGCACCGGCGCGTCCCTGAACGGTAAAGCATTGTCACAGACCGCTGTCACGTTGGATACGAACATGGTTGTGATAAAGTAAAACAGAACCTGGATTAATCACCCATTACAACCTGCGGTGTCACCACACTTAAGCGTGGTGGGCAATCGGGACACGG